>CALBDR010000493.1 GCA_937927525.1 uncultured Candidatus Melainabacteria bacterium | reverse complement strand
TTATTTAGGTGTTGCCAGTTCATCTACTCAACTTATCTACGGTGGTTTAGGTAACTATACAAGGGGGCATACTTTTTCACCAGCAAATATTGGTTTTGATAATGCTCTTACACTCAAGGCTAGATGTAGTGCTAATACTGGGTTGATGGCTGTAATAGAAGTAGATGAGGGTGTAACATTATGACAGTAGAATTTTTTGAACAATTAGTAGGCGAAAGAGTAGGTGATAAGTTTTTTGAAGTTTCTTTTTTCTTTGATAACCCAGAATTTAAAGGACATCCCGATCACACAAAAACAAAAACTAGAGAAATTACACCAGAAGAGGCTTATGAAAAAAAATATGCTGAAAGACCTAAAGTAAGTTTCAGTACTAAAAATTTTGCCTTAAAACTCACAAAAGAGTTAAGACTTCAATTTAGAGCTTACGCAAAAGTTGCTATCGATCTTCAACTGATCTTAGCTGATGGAGTTCTTACTTTAGAAGAGGCAATAACAGTTAAAGAGATTATAGAAGAGGATAGGGATAGTGAACTTGTTCCTGAGCTAACACCAGAGCTTGCAGAAGCTATACTATCAGCGATTGCAGACTTACTACTAGCGAGCGAATCCATCCCTATCATCTAAGTAAATAAATTGTTCCTTTAATTTTATTTGAAAGCCATAAAGGCTCAGAAGAGGTTTCAGAAGACTTATACAGCGTACTTAAAAATGTACTAGACACGCAAGAGTAAGATACACTTAAAGTATGGCTCTACTAGAAGTATCTGAAGGTGCTGTTACTCAGGCATCGGCTATTTTAACGACACTTGCAGATAATTGGATAGCTTTATCTTTATTCTGCTTATTATTGGGCGTAACTGGAGTATTAGTTTACCTATTTTTAACTCAGACCCCAAGAGTTCTTAGTTCTTGGACTAAATTTATAGAAGTAGCCACTGAGAACATACCTAGATTAACAGATACTATCAATAAACTAGTAAACAGCGTATCACTTATGAATGACAAGTTATCCACTATTCTTAGCTTAGAAAGTAAAATAGATCACATAAAAGACCAAATACACGAAAACGAAAAAGCTATTTACAAACTAAAAGACAAGCTTTATGAAAACGATAGTACGTTACAGGCTAAGCTTGATTTAATTTTCACTAAATTGTAAATACTTTTCAACGAAATTCGGATACACTTATCTCAGGCAATATCGCCATAGGAGATAAATTTTAATGGTATTTCATCACGGTACAGAATTTTTAGATCCAATATTCACCGCTAGACCTCAATTCGATACAGGTATTACTACAGGTGTATTATTGGGTACTGCTGGAAAAGGTCCAAACACACCTACCTTAGTAACCAGCAAAAGTCAATTATTTAACACATTCGGTTTACTTTCAGACGATGAGTTTTCTATTCCTAAAGATGGAGATGATTATTTTAATCAAGGAAACTCTCAATTAGTAGTTATCAATGTATTACCAAGCACAACAGTAGCAGCAGAATCATCTGAATCTACTACTTTTGGAACAAACGACCAAGCAAGCCTAGATTATGGTTATGTTAGTTCATTAGTATTAGGAACAGCTATTTCAGGAGTTCTTACTTTTGCAGCAGACGACACTATAACTCTACCAGCAGGCATCACTTCAGTAGACGCAGTTAAAAACGAAGCTGGAGATGTAACTTATGTAGAAGATACTGATTACTCAGTAGCTGCTAATGTAATTACTAGAATAGACGCTCAAGCTATAGCAGCGGGACAGAAAGTTACTGTAGAATATACAGCTACTTTAGTTGCAGGAACAGACTACACATTAGACGCTGAGAATGGTGTTCTTACAAGATTACTTTCAGGTAAAATCATAAGAAAAGCTACTATCACAGCTACTTCTTACAATAGAGTAGACGCTTCAGGAATCACAGCTACTGACATCGTAGGTACAGTAGGAAGTCCTAATACTGGTGCAAAAGCTATTGCAGATATTAAAGAAACTTTAAAAGTAAATCCTTTACTTTATATTGCTCCTGATTGGACTTACGCTAGAAATCAAGGTGGCGGATACAACATTGTAGTAAACGAATTATTAACTCACGCAGATGTAAATGGTGCGATTGTAGTTACTAACACTCCTAATACTACTAAAGAAGATGCTGTAACTTACGCTCAAGAGAATCTTTCTAAACGTTTATACGCTTGTAAATCTTGGCAGAGAAAAACCATTGATGGCACTGTTCTAGTTAGACCAACAGCAGCAGCTATCGCAGGTTTAATCGCTGGAGTAGACGCAAGAACAGCTAACGTAGGAACTTCTCCTTCTAACCAACTATTTGTAGGAATAGAAGCTATAGACAAACCTGATTCTCACCAAGTTGCAATTTCAGGTGGAGCGGGAGCTAACACTGATACTAACTTCTTAAACATCAACGGAGTAGCAACTATTCTAAACTTCGATGGCGGATTTAGATTATTCGGTAACAGAAGCACAACTGACGAAAACACTCAAGAGAAGTTCTTAAAAGTACAAAGAGTTGTAGATTTAGTAACTAGAAGAGAGTTACCTAAAGCCTTAACATGGGCTATAGATAACAACATTACTACAGACTACGAATTAGAAGTTTCTAACTTCATGAAGAGAAGACTAGAAAACTTAGAAGGCAGAGGTATTTTACTAACAGGATTTAGTAACGCTTATGCTGCTTCTGCTGATATTAATACTCCAGAGGCTAAACTAAACGGTGAAATTTACTTCGATATTGAATTTGCTGTTTCTAGTCCTGCTGAGCAAATCAAAGTCAGAACAAGAGTAGTAAACGGATACGTAGCGTCAGTAACAACAGAGGTATAAAATTATGGTTCAAGGAAGTAGAATAACAACAAACTTTACGCTGAGGGTTAATGGTATTGACCTTACAGGTAAAGTAAAATCGGTAAAACCGCCAAGCATTAAAAATCAAACAGAAAACTACAGACCTGGAGGTTATTTAGCTCCAGTAGCTAGAAAATTAGGATTACAGCCTATTGAATTTGAGTTTACTCTTTTTGACTGTAACCCTTCTCTTTTAAGTCTTTCTGGTTTAGATAACGGTAATGAAATTAGTTTCATCTTAAGACAATTCATTGAATCTGAAGATGGCTCAAAACACACACTAATCACAACAGGTAGTGGTGAGTCTATAGATGAGGATATCGGATCTATCGAAAATGAACAAATGTCAGAAGATACTTATATGTATATTCTCAATAATGTAAGAAGAGAGTATGACGGTCAACTACTTAGAGAAGTTGATGTTAGAAGAGGTATTGATAGATTAGGTTCTAACGCAGGTGCAATCATAGACCAAGCATTAGAGCTTAGAAGAATACTTCAAATCGGACAAAACTTATAAGCAATTCTCATCCATCGCTCCTTGAAAACCTGTCACTTTCGACAGGTTTTTTATTGTGTATTTACTCTTTATGGTATAATTAGGGTATGACTAAAGACGCAGACAAAAAAATCAGCAAGTTAGCACAAAAACTTAAAAAGTGTGAAAAAGTAGAATTAAATGAACCTTTAGTTCAAGACGGTAAAGAATTTAATGAAGTATTTGTTAGGTTACTAACTCTTAAAGAAAGAGCTGCTATGGAGACTGACACTGAAAGAGCTTTCTCTATTCTTAACGGTGAGCTGACACCTAAAGTACAAGTCCAGATTAACACATTAGCTTTTGCAGTTTACGGTGAAGTAAACGGCACTAGAGTAAACTTTGATAAAGATGTTTTAGAAGAAATGAATACAATAGACTTTGATGCTCTGTGGTCGGTTTTTTTGAACTTAACCGCCCAATTTGCCCAAAAACTGCCGAATACCTTGGACAAGTAGTTATACAGTTATCTCGCAATCTTCATTGGGGGTACAATGAATGTATGGACATGACTCTACCAGAGTTAGAGTATTGGTCATCTGAACTCCACAAAAACCTTTCTAACGAACAGAAGTATGTAGAAAGTAAGATGAAGAAACGTTAATGGCAAGTAACAGAGTTAAAGTAGAACTTATAGCAGAATTGGCTAAATTTTTAAAGCCGATGAAAGAAGCTATAAAACCTGTTCAAAAACTACAGAAAGAAATAGCTAAAACTCAAGCAGCAGTAAAAGCTAACGCAAAAGCCGAAGCTCAAGCTAGTAAGAAGACTAAACAACTAAGTGATAGGCATAAAGACCTTTCTAATAAAGCTAGACAAGCTACAACTAATTTAAACAGGCTAAAAGAAAAGTATAAAGCTACTGAACAAGCAAGCGAAGGCTTAAAAAATAAATTAGGCGCAGCAGCTCGTAAACTAGCTAGTGCGAATAACAAGTTAAGAGATAACAAAACTAAACTATCTGAGGCTAGAAATAAAATGGTTAGTTACGGAAATGCTACTGCTGCTGCCAGTAGAAAAGTAACTGAACTAGAACATAGACTAAAAAGACAGAATGCAGAAATGCGTAAAGCTAGTATGTTTAGCGGAATGAAATCTTCAGGTAAAGGTATGATGCTTTTTGGAGGTATAGGAGTAGGTGTAGGTTTGGGTGCTGCTTATACCGGACTAAACTTCTTTAATGAGGCTGCCAGATACGAACAAACATTAGCTTTAATAGAAGGTCAAGCTTTCAATGATTCTTCTTTCGATAAAAAAATATTCTCCAATTACATAAGAGATTTAGCTAAAGACTCTAAATTTAAACCTGCTCAAGTAGCTAACTTAGCTTACATGATTCAAAAAGCTGGTTTCAACCCAACTGAGCAAGTAAGTGAAGGTATTTTAAGCACACTGACAGACGCAGCAACTGGTACAGGAACTGCTGTAGAAACTATCATTCAAGCTTTTGCTACTTACTACGCCCCTCTAAAAGATATGATGAAAGAGCAGGGCATATCTGTAAGAGATTCTGTAAACATGATGATTAGTGCTACTCAGCAAGCACCTATAGATATTCAGGACTTTGCGGAATCTATGAAATTCGTAGCGACCACAGCAGGCAGTATGAATATAGGTCTCAAAGACTCTGCTGCCTTAATAGCTATGTTAGGTAAAAGAGGTTTAAAAGGAGGTATAGCTACTAGATCTTTTACCTCAGCTATGATTAGACTAGCTGACCTAACTCCTAAAGCTCAAAAAATTATAAGGGACTATAACGATGAAGTATTTGGGCTTACTGGCGCAAATATTAAATTCTTTGACGAAGACACTGGTAAATTCGTAGGTATGACCCATTTGATAAAAATGATGGAGAAAATAAAATCTCAAGTTTCCCAAGAAGAATCTCTCAAATTTATTAGTAGAGTATTTGGTAAAGAGGCAGCTAAGGTATTTGACGCTTTAGGTAAAGAAGGTGTAGAAGGTTTTGACAAGATAAGAGAAGCTATGCAAGCTGCTGCTGACTCTGACTTAATTAAAATACTGAAAGATAAAATGATGCAAACCGCACTAATGTCAGCAGTTAAAACTATGAGTGCCTTACAAGAATTGAGTATTCAAATTTTAACTGAAACTAGTTTAGGCGAAAACTTTATTAAAATGAATAACTTTTTACAGGATATTATATCTAATATTAGTGATTGGGTTACAGCAAATAAAGGATTGGCTGGCTGGTTAGCTACTGTTGCTATGGGGGCTACAGCTTTACTTATTCCTATATTTGCTTTAATTTTTGCTCTAGGCGGGCTTACATTCGCAACACTCGGTAGTATAGAATCTATAAAAAAATTGTTCGGAGGCATCAAAGTAGCTTCTAAGTTTATAAAAAGTAAAGTTATAGCACCTATTGCAGCTTTCCTTGTCAAAAGTTTACCTATAGCTTTAAGGGGTGCGGGTATAGCGGTAGCTAGATTTGGAATGAGGTGGATTCCTATACTAGGCTGGGCTTGGACTATATATGAAATAGTTAGTGCTTTAACTAAAATAATGACTGGTAAGAGTATAGGAGAATGGCTCGGTACAGGCATAAGTAAGTTAAACGATTTAACATTCAATAGAGACGGAGCAGCTATAGCTAAATACGATAATAAAATGGCTGATACGACTAATAAGTTAAACAGTATAGTAGCAGCTAGAAATGCTTCTAGTTTTTCTAATGTAGGAACCGCAGGAACTAGCAATTCAGTAATGAACCCAACCAATAATGTAACAATAAATATATCGGGTAATCAAGATCCTACTGTTATAGCTCAAAAAGTTAAACAGGAGCTAGATAACTTACAAGAGTACGAGGGTAATTTCTATTAATGCCATTAATGAGACTAGGAGATTTTATATTCACTGCTGACAGCACTAACTTTCAGAGAGTTAATGAAAAAGAAAGCTATGACTGGACTACTCAAGAAAAGTTAGTAGCAGATAACAGCTTAAGGTGGGCGGGTAAAAAGTCTTCCACTAAAATATTAAACGGAATACTTTACTCGGATTTTAGCAATATTCTTTCGCTCAACGACTTATTTGGCAATCAATCAGTAGAGGAACTTGTTAGAATGGGCGATTCTGGTCAATCTTTTTCTCTTTTCGATGGTATAGGAAGAAACTTGGGTAAATGGGTAATAAAAGATATCAATGTAGGTAAAGAGTTTTATAACCAATTTGGAGTACCTTTAAAGCAAGAATTTACTCTAGAGCTAGAAAAAGACTTAGAGGATTCTAGATCTACAAGAAATACTTTACTTGATTTAGGTGTCCTTACAGTAAGTAGAGATAATCTATTCGTACAAGACGGGACAAGAGCTTTAAGGGGTATAAGTAATACCTTAGACAGAGTAGAGGGAGATTTATTAGGTGGCTAAATACACTACTAAACAAGGTGATTTTCTAGACCTTATATGTTTTAAATTCTACGGTAACGAAAGAGGTACTACAGAAATAGTTCTTAGGTCTAATCCACATCTATTAGATTATCCTAGCTGTTTGCCAGAGAACCTAGAAATAGAATTACCTGAAATCAACGAAGAAGCAGAAGCTACAGACGAAGTTATAACATTATGGAGTTAAAATGGCACTTAGACCTAGTATAGAACTATATGATGATTCAGGTAACAGACTTTTTGAAATAGAAAAAAGAGTAACTAGCCTAAGAGCTACTGATGAAGCAGGGCAGAAAAACGATATATTAGAACTTTGCTTAACTGACGTTAATAACGTACAACTACCTCCCTCAGGTAATGTAATAAGACTAAGGATAGGTTATGTTCCTAATTTATATACTGTAGGTTATTTTACTCTAGGACCTGCTGTGGCTGAAGGCGATACCACAGACGATAAGTTAAGACTTACTTTAAGTTCAGCTACACATAATGACTCATTTAGGACTAAGAAAAATAGAACATTCCTAAACGTAAGTATAGGCTCTATAGTAGATCAAATAGCTGTAGAGTCTTCTTTAACCCCTAGAATAGACCCTTACTTTAATTCCATTATAGTAAGTAGAGAGCAGAAAGAAATAAGTAGTCAAAGGCTATTATTAGATTTAGCGGTAGAATATGACGCTGTATTTAAAGTACAAAATGAAATATTACTCTTTACTAGGAAAGATGAGGCTAAAAATGTAGCTACTAATCAGGATTTGACAACTATAACTCTGTCCCGTCCGCAAGACATACTAACCTATAAATATAGAATAGACAACAAAAACAGTTATTCAGGTATTTACGCAAGATATAGAACAACTGGACCTGACGGAGAACTAACAACTAAAAGAATACTAGAAGGTTCAACTTCAGGAGCTACGGAGTCTTTACCTAAAATATACTCAACAGAAGCAGAGGCTAGAAGACTAGCTCAGTTAAAACTACAACAGATAGGAAGATCGGAACAAGAACTAAGTATAACCACTGAAGGTAGACAAAGAGTATTTGCAGAAGCACCAATAATTATAAAAGGATTGCCCTCAGCAATTAACGGCAATTACATAGTACATAGAATTAATTATAACTTTAATAAAAAAGGTGACTTTACTACTGATATAGAGTTAAGACCTAAAACTTAACTTAAGGCAGCAAGATATTTGCCTTTTTCCCTATCTATTTCACGGGCATAAAAATCAAGAGGTTTTTTTAAAGCGGGCGTTAACTTCTCTAACAAATTTTTATCCTTAATAAAGTAATGAGGATTTTTTCTATCATAACCTATGATGCCTTTGTTAATCATTTCTGTTTGCATTTGGTGCAGTTGCTGGTGCAGTTGAGTATGAGTATCAGAGTTTACTACATGGATATTCTCAGCTCTGCCATCTGACCTATCTAAATTTATGTGATGCCTATTCATTTGTTTAAGTATTTTAGTAGGCACTCCTTTTACATGAGGATTGGTTTTTAATAAAGCTTCATCACTTGGATATCTTCTAGGTTTATTTTGATCAAACACAGATATGTATGACGGATAATGTATCATACTTTAATATTACCACAATTATTAAAATATAGTTAAGAGTGTCCAGTTTTTGCCCTTAAAAACTAGACACTTTTTATAGCTTTAGGCTTGTAAACACTGTAAGAATAAAGAGATTCGTCATACTTGCTTTTTTTACCTTTAGCAAATCTGCCGTAAAATCCTATGGCATCATTCTCTTTATTTATAATACTAGCAAATTTAAACTTTCTGTTAAAGACTAAATAAAAGCGACTAGACTTATAAGTTCTTTTTTTGGTGTTAAGTATCTTTACGTCTAGTATAGAATTATCAGGTAAATCATCTAAAATTAGATACGAAAATTTACCCAAATACTTTCGAGTATACTCGAAACTTTCTACATTTTCTACCTTTTCTTCGAGTATAACCGAAACTTCTACCTTATAATCGTTTATAGTTCCTTTTACTATTTCAATTAGCTGGTCTTGCATTATCTTTACTCCATTTTATAATATCAGTGAATTTAGTCTTGTTTATCTCGTAATCTGCAACAGGCAAGTCTAAAGTAAATGATTTAAACTCTTGAGGATTATTTAAGTATTCTGTATATAAATCTTTTAAGTATCCTTCCATGTCAGTAAACAAATAATTCTTAGCTTCCATTTCTTCATAAAGAGGTTTTACTTTACTAAGAAAAGTATTTTTAGTTCTCTCTTTTAACTTAACTCTGTTTACAAAGTGTTTAGCATAAGCTTCTAATTCTTGACTTGATGGGAAGTCTATATAAAAATGAGTATCTATTCTTCCTTTACGCATAAACTCAGGCGGTATGCCCTCTGACTTGTTAGCAGTCATAACAAAAAATACGTGATCGTTATTATTCATAAATTTAAGTAATTTAGAAGTAGAACTAGCGTGAGTAAAGTGAGTATTTTTAAGCCCTGAGTTAAAAAACTTATCTACTTCATCTAACAGGACTACACACCTATGGTTTAAAAAGCTTAAAGCTTGATCCACATTATTTTCAGTTTCCCCTAGAAGAGAATTAAATATAGAAGTAAGATCTAACTCATACAAAGGTAAGTCTAGTATCTTGGCAATTAACTTAGAACTATAAGTCTTGCCTGTACCCGGAACTCCCATTAGGGTTATCCCTTTACAAGAAATACCCGTGTCCCCTAGAATATGAATTTTATTATCCTCGACATATTTTTTAAGTTTAGACAATCCAACGTGTTTAGTTTTAGAGTAATCGTGATGTAAAACGAAAGAAGGTCTTGACTTATCTTTCATTATCATATCAGGCACACTATTAAATAATTTTAAATACTCGCAAGGCTTTGTTTGAATAACAAGTATTTTTTTGTATGGAGAATCAAAATAAGAGTCTAGTAAGAATTGTTGATTTACAGACCCAATAATTATAAAGTAATCTATAGTCTTGTGAGTTTTTAGCAGATAGTCTAAATCCTTGTATTTTTTAGTTGTAACTATTTTATCTTTATCGTACTTAAAAATAATTTCCTCGCCTGTAGAAACTATAGTTCTATCAGGAAGATCTTTAATATTTCTTTTAAGAATCTCTTTGTGAAGAGCTAACATTTCTGAATGAAAATAGTTTATTCCTTCTTTTAATGATTCTAGAGTTATCTCCATAGGGTATAATTATACATTATGAGATATTTTTTAGACAAGAAAATTGATTGGGAAAAACCTAACTACGTAACAAGAGAAAATATAACAAGAATTTTAACTTGTTTTTATATTGATAAACTACCAAGGTCACAGTACCTTTGTTTGCAGTATATATTCAGAAGAACATACGGACACAATAAAACAAGAGAAGTTATTACAATAAAACATTTCTTAGAAGGGTTGCAGGATAAGAATGGTGAACATTTTTATAGTGGGCTTAATATAGGTAGAACTACACTTATTAATAGTCTTAAAGAATTGCACCAGTCAGGATTAATTAATAGATACAAGGTGCAGTTATCTAGAGGATTCATATACGAATACAGCTTAAACATAGAAGAATTATTAAACACAGCAGGAGTTAATACCGTGAGAAATTCAAAGAAAGAAAAAACTAATTTACCTGAGACTAAAAATACAGAACCTCCTAAAGCTAAACTCAAGGTAGACCAAAAAAAATTTGCTCGTCAAGGTACAAAAATTGAACCTTGTCAAGGTACAAAAACTGAACCTATAAAGAATAATAAATATATAAATATATTTATTAAAGGAAATAATAAGAAGAAGATAGATTTTAATAATTTTGTAAATACTAAATATAAAAATATTAAAGGGGACTATAATATAAATAGTTATATAAATAAGAAAAATAATATTAATAAAAATATTAATAAAAATAATATAAATAAATCTATATCTATTTCTTCCCTTAATCTCTTTAAAAGTAAAAATATAGTAACGCAGGAACCCGCTGGGTCGGGTATGGCGGACGTAAACGTTTATAAAACTTTGCAAAAAACCATCGAGGATGCCTACTTAAAATTCCATGGCGTGCCGTACGTGTTCGGAGCGAAGGAGAGGTCGATTGCTGACCGCCTGAGAGATGTTTTTACCTCTTTAGGTATAGACACCTACCAAGAAGTAATAACGTTCGTTGTAGAGCACTGGAACGCTGTATTACGTGCTAAGTTCTATTGGATGGAAGATACGTCAGCTATCTCTACGTTTTCTATAGGATTTTTCTTAAAATATATAAACGAGTTCATGGATTACTACCACCAGAAAACTAAATTGACTTATTTTATTCAAGGAGACGAGATTCACAATTACATTTATAAGCTAATGAGAAGAGGTGTGGATAAAGACACAGCTATTAAAAGAGCTTCTTGTAAACACCAGTTGCAAATAAGAGATTTAGAGAAAGAGCAAGACTTAAGAAATATGATGAACGAACTTGAAAGAGATAAAGGCGAGTTCGATTACGAAAAACATTTATGGCAAATAAATAATGAGGACAAATTAAATAAATTAGAAGAAGAAGTATTAGCTCTAAGAGAAGAAAAAGCTAAACATGACGCAAAGATTAGGAGGATGGAACTTAGCCATAAAAGTGAGTGTTACAGACTTAAGCAAGAAATTAAAGAGGCTAAACTCAACACCACTGAAGGTTCCGAAGAATTAAAGAAAATTAATGAAGAATTAAAAGAGAAAGTTAGAAAGTTACATACACGTATTGACAACTGTATAGAGTTAGATGAATTGAAAGGAGATTCTATGTTTGTTAGCGTCCCAGTCAAGGAAGGAACTCGTTGGACTACTAAGAAAGTTAGACGTGAAAGATTAAGTAATGACGATTTAATTAGCTTCTTAATGAAACGTGGAGAAAAAAGACGTTCAGTATTTCGCAGATAAAATATGGTAATATTGTTTTCATGGATATCGACTTACCTTTGGAAGTTCAAAAATCGATAAAAAAGTACATAGGAATCCCCATCTCACTTAAAGATTTATCTTTTGAGGGCGAGGAAGGAGCTAAGCTTGTTAAGGTTTTAGGGGACGACTCATATAAGTATTTACCCTCTAAAGTTATAGAGTTTAATTCAGATAGCTTATATCTTTTTTATTATTTTATCTTCCAATTAACTTGTAAAATGCACGTGAAAAAGAGATTGGAGTTTTGCAAATCCGTAACTAACCAAGATATTTTAGAGCAAGTCTATGACTTATACAGTGATGACCCTAAGACTTCTTTAAGGTCTTGCCGTATTTTAGTTTGCGTAGATCTTTTTGACGATGATGACAACTACAGGTCTAACAGGACTAAAATTCAAAATTTTTACAAGATGTGGCTAGACCAAGGAAAGTCTATAATTTATTTCGGAGGAACTAATATTTTAAAAAGTTTTTACGCTAATTGGTTTAAGTTATTATTACAAGAAAATAAAACGGAGTTGATTTAATGGAATCGTTAAGCCAGGTTCATTATTACATTAAACAAGTAATAAAAGAAAATAATATACAGTCAATATATTCTGTAGACGAGAATCTTTTTTCTGAGGACGAGTATAAGATTGTAGAGTGTGTTAAAGACCATTACCATAAATTCAAGGATTTGCCTAGCGAGTCTACCTTAGAGGAGGATTATGGTTTCGTTTTACCTGATAATCCAATTCAAAACAGTGATTTTTATTTAGAGAAAATTAAACAAAATTTTGCTAGAAGAGTATCTGAGACTTTTGTCGATGAGTGGGAAACTAAAACTTTAGAGGGCTCAGAGAGTATTCTACAGTTATACAAACAGTGTTGTTCTGCTTTGGAGTCTACTGTAGATCATAAATACCATAGTAACTTTGTGGATTCTTTGGAGCAGTCTATAATTAACGCTAGACAGAACAGAGCTAAACCTGAACTAATGGGCGTTAAGTTAGGGTTACCTCCAGTAGATGATATGTTGCATGGCATGTTACCTGGAGATGTATTTCTTCTTTATGCTCCGTCTGGTTCTAAGAAGTCATGGTTAACTGCCTCTTTCATGAGCAATGCTGTAGATCAAGGCATGAAAATTTTATACATAAACATGGAAATGTCTAAACAGGAATCCGCAGACAGATTTTTGGGGCTTAGAACAGGAATCAACGCTGATAGGATAATGACAGGTAAAATGTCTAACGTTTCTTACAATAAACTTAGACAGGAAGTAGACGTATTAAGAAAGAAAGAACCTATCATATTCGTGGATGGTGATTTTAGTTACGATATAGGTAAAATAGAATCTGATATAATTCACCATAGACCTGATGTGATATATTTAGATGGTCTTTACTTAGTTCAAGACGACAGTAGGTTTAATAAAGCTGACTGGGAAAGACAGAAAAGAGTAATAGAAAGTTTAAAATCTTACATGAAGAAATACAATATGTGCTGTTTTGCTACTACTCAAATGATAAATCAAAATAGAGCCACCAAGAAAGCTAGTCAAGGTAATGTTTCTGGGGGTAAGGCATTAATAGATACAGTATCTGTAGCTTTTGAGGTTAGGGAGTATGAGTCTGACCCTAGGTTTTTACAAGTTAGTATGACTAAAGTCAGAAGAAATGTACCTAAAAATAAAAGAGATTTTTTAATAAAAGTAACAGATAGATCCCATAAATTTGAATTTGACTCTTTCATTGTAGAAAACGAAGACGGAGAGTTTATTCAAGAGGAAGGGGATTTTAATTTAGATGAGGTGGATGAGTTATGAAGTCGATAGGAATTAAAGAGCCAGATATTTTATTTATACTAGAGCCTATGAGTTCTACTTTTAGGGAGTTTTTTGCAAGCTCCAGCGGAAAGAAACTGGTTTCTATGTTAAAGTCAATAGGGGTATCGTACAAGAAGTGTAGTTTTATAGTTCCGTGTCCTTTTATTCCTGTAGAAATATCTAAATCTGAGAAACAGAAAAAAGAATTTATACAAGCCCATAAACATGAGTTTTTAAGACATTTTAATTCTTTTAAGCCTAAGAGCATAATATTTGTGGGGGCAGAAGCTGGTTTTCAATTATTTCAAGAAAAAGTTAAAATTACTAAGCACTCTGGGATTATAAGTGAACATAAAATGTTTTCATGTCCTTATATGGGACTTATCTCTATAAGAAACTCTTTACTTTATCAAAAACAAATACCTACCTTAGAAGCTCACATGAAAGTTTTTAAGAGACTTGTAGATAATGACTATAAGTATAGTGATGACTTGTTTTTACTTGATAATGTAAATTACTACTGGTCTATAGACATTTCAGATATTTTAGAAAACAGACCTAAAATAATAGCCTTCGATACAGAGACAACTGGACTGAGCTGGCATACCGATTACCCTATAGTCTATCAAATGACTAGAAGAGACGGAGAGTCTATTTTATCTCCTATACATGAAAGCTATTTTCCTGAGTATTTTTCTAACGCCTGCAAGGATATTTTTTATTTCATAGATATTCTTTGTGGTCAAACACCTAACTATGAGATAGATTATAAAGCCATAATAACTAAAATTCAAAATCAGTGGAAAGAAATCATAGAAGATCCTTCAGTTAAAAAGATGGGACATAACATAAAATTTGATATGCACATGGCAATGAACCTAGGGCATGAATTGAAAGGTTTACAGTGGGATACTTTGCAAATGTTATGGTCTATTAATGAAAATTTACCAACTAAAAATTTAGATGACGCAGTTAAAATATACGTTCCTGAAATGGTATCTTATGCAGACGTGTTTAATAAAAGCACAGATAAAAGTGATATGATGAACGTAGAGCCTAGTAAAATGATATATTACGCTGGAGGGGACACAGACGCTACTTACAGGCTTTCTAAAGCACTTTATAAAGAAGCTATTAAAGACAAATCTAACTTTAGAGTTTTTCAGAAAGTTAAAATGCCTGCTATAGCTTGTTTTTTTAAGATGGAAAGAACTGGGATTAGAGTAGATGTTAATAAATTAGAATCTATACAAGAAGATGTAAGTAAAGAGCTAAATAGAAAAGAAACAGAAATCTTAAAAAATATGACCCCAGAAGTTCGTAGAAAATTCATGTTCGGTAAAAAGAATCACGATAAAGACCCTTTAAATTTATCTAGGTCTGAATTAGTACAAGAAGCTATGTTTGGTTCTCTAGGGCTGGACTTAGAGCCCATGGAAAAATATGTTAAGCAAGATGGCACTCCTTCTTTAAACAAAGACCATTTAGGCTATTTTGTAAATTCAGGCTATGAGTTAGTAGATAGATACGTAGACTATAAAAAAACTTTAAGTTTCAAGGATAAGTACATAGGTTCTAAGGACGAAGAAAAAGGAACTTGGAAATATTTACATAAGAACGATAAAGGTGAGTATAGAGTTCATAGTACATTCAATATTCACACGGATACTGGAAGATGTGTACCAGACGGGACTAAAATCATAGTACGTAAGGGCAAGAAAATAACTAAAGTAAACATAGAAGATATAAAAATAGGAGACACAGTATTAACTGGTAATCTTAACTGGAAGAGAGTAACAGCCAAATACGACAATGGGTATAAAGAGGTTTTAGGAATAACTACGTCCAAAGGTAAAGAAGTATGGGCTACGGCTAAACATAAGTTTATGGACGATAAAGGGAAATGGAAAGTATTTGAAAGTTTTGATATAGACGATTATATTATGGTTTTTGATAATAAGAAAATCAAAAAAGAAAAAATAGTAACTTCTCTTTACAACAGGAATAAACTTCATACATGGGATATTGAAGTGGAAGACGACCATAGTTATATAGCTAACATGGTAGTTAGTCATAACAGTAACTCTAAAGAGCCTAATGTTCAAAATACGCCAAGTAAAGGAAGTTTAGCTAAGAGTTACAAGAGTTGTATCATAACGTCACCAGACAGTTATTTTTTAACTTTAGACTACTCTCAAATGGAGTTAAGATGTATCGCATGGGCTGCTGTAGAGCGAACATTAATTAAATTTTATAGTCAAGGAGCTGACATTCACTCTAACACCGCAGCTCAGATATTAGCCCAGTGTACTTTAGAAGAGTTTAAATTACTAGATTCGACCGTTAGAAAAGATTTAAGAAGTAAAGCCAAAATCATAATATTTGGTTTCATGTATGGTCTTTTGCCTAAAGGATTTACAGTTTACGCTAAGTTACTTGGAAATGTCGAATTTAGTTTAGACGAAGCCGAAGTTATCAGAGATACTATTTTGAATGTTACTTACCCTAGATTAGGAGACTGGCACGAAGAAGTAAAAGCATTTGCACACAAACATAAATATGTTAAGTCTTTACATGGGAGTACAAGACATTTACCTCATATAAACTCTCATGATAAATGGGTTGTATTGCAGGCAGAGAGGCAATCTATTAACAGCTGTATCCAAGAATTTGGTAGTGACATGGGACTTTTAGCCCTACAGTACATAGATCGGGACTTTAATCCTAAGATAATCAAACCCATAAACTTTATTCATGATGCTTTATATTTTGAGGTAAAAAAAGAATATGCTTTACCTTTTGCTTCCTACGTAAAATACTACATGGAAAATATACCACTTAAAAAACTTTTCAACATAGAATCACCAGTACCTTTTGTAGCTGAAGCTGATATGGGAGTAAACTGGGCTGACTGTTATATGATGTCTGAACTGTCTATTAAATCCCCAGAGAAAAAAGAAAAAGAAAAATTTACTGACTTAGATTCATTTAAAGAAGCTTTCGGTTATAATAATAAAGACATAGAGAAATACTTTACGGAGGAATCAGGACAGTATTCCTTAAAGGCCATAAAGCCAGAGTTTTGTAGATTAGGAGAAGTATAATGAAAGAAATAGAAAACATCGAATTAGAAGAATTAGACACTAAAGTAGCAGAGGCTATAAAAGTTGTTCAATCCAAAATTGCTGAAAGACAAAAACACATGCTTAAGAAAAAAGAGTATGAGGACAAAGCAAAAGTTTTAGCTGATGAGATTATAAATACTTTACAGGCAAATAATATTAGAAGCGTAGAGGCTAATGACGGTAAAAATGGAAAAGTACAGTTAAAGAAAAAAACAACTTCAGAGATTCCTTTCATTACTTTATTTGAAAAAACAGCTAATAAATATATTGAAGAGAAAGATGTTTACGTTATTAGTAGAGAGCGTTTAGAACAACTATCTTTAGCTTGCAAAGTAGTCAAGAAAGAAGTCGAGAGCACTTACTCGAAGAAAGAAATAGCTAACATGGAAGAAGTAACCAAAGTAGAAGAAAAGTATGAATTTAACGCTAGATGAGTGTATTAGAATACCTATCAAAAGCTTTAGAATTAAATAAAGCTGTAATAAACAAGGATGAGTTATCAGGGTGTTGTCCTTTAGCTCCATGGGAACATGCTGGCGGGGTTGATAATAACCCTAGCTTCAAAGTCAAGGAGTTAAACGGCACTTTGGTGTATGGGTGCATGTCCTGCGGGCATAAAGGTAGAATTGACGGATTATTATTTGGTCAGTTATATAAAAGAACTAGAGACAGAAAGTACCTAAAAATATTACACTCATTGCTGCATGAGTATGAGGTAGAAACTAAAGGCGTAGGTAAGCCTCAAAAACATAAAGACATTTATTTAAACAAAGCTGTCTACGAAGATATATTACCTGATGTAACTGAGTATAAACTAGCAATGGATTATTGCATAGGTAAAAGAGGACTCACAGAAGAAACTTGTGATAGACTAGGATTAAAATATCACCCAGAATTTAAACGTATTGTTTTTCCTATTTATGATTACGAAGGTAGACTATTAGGGCATACGGCACGTGCCACAGAAAAAGATAACATACCTAAAATATGGACTACAGTTAATTCAACAATTAAAAGAAACCACTTAGGAATACATAAATTAAAATTAGACAGGCCCACTATACTTGTAGAAGGTTTATTTATTTATGCTATGTTCCATCAATTCGGACTAGATAAAGATTATAATATATTATGTACTATGGGTGTTTCTGTAACAACAGCACAAATACAACAGCTTATAGCTGTATCGACACCATTGATATTATTTTTAGATAATGACGAGGCAGGAAGAAACGCTATGTACGGTAAAACAGGATCACCAAAAAAATCTTTAAAAGATTTATGTACTTTTATGCCAGTATATAGTGTAGAATATCCAGAAGGGATAACTGACCCAGACGATCTAACTAAAGAACAAGTTTACTCAATGTTAGAAAACAGGACATTGATTAATACAGGAAAAAAACCAAGAGCGAAAAAAGGAGCAAATAATGCCAAGAGCAAGAAGTCAATTCTTAAAAGGAATTGAAAAGAAAAAACAAGAGAGTAGCAATCGAGAAGAGATGGGCAAAAAAGCCAAAGAATTTCGTGCTAAATATGGAAGAGACTTTGATATTTACGGAAACAAAAGAGTAAGTATTAAAAGACTTGAGGGAAGAACTAAAGATAGCCCTAGTAAGAAAAACAATGTAGCATTTTTAATTTTAGATAGGGATTTAGATAGCGTTTCATTTCAAGATGAGCATAAAATAACTCCTTACGGGGATTACACTAAGACTTATTTTAGGACTTGTATAGCAGATAGAGACGAATGTCCTTTGTGTAAAGCTGCTAACAGAAGTCACAAAAACGTAGGTAAAGCAATGTCTTCTATGGGTTTTACTGTAATCCCGCTTTCGTGGAGAATGGAATCAGGTAAAATTAAATATTCTATAAAAGAAGATTATGTAGATAAGAGTACAGGCAAGAAAGTTTATAGTAAACTATTTTGGCAAGTAACTGACGTTAACACTATCGTGGAGTTAGATAATTATTTATCTGATTTCGCAGAAAGTAACAAAGGAAGTATTCGAGGAGCTGTAATCCCAGTTAAATGGGGTGAGGGTAAGATGGATCATGGTCATGGCTACTTGGCAGATTTTGGCGTATCTGGAGGACAAACTAAAGTCTACGATAAAAAAGATGAGAATTTTATTAAAGCTGTAGGCAGTAAAATGTGTCCTACTCCTTTAAAGACTAAAGAAGGTAAGTTAGTAACTTCTGAATTAGTTAAGAGTCATGACGCTAATTGGATTATTTCCCCTCTTAATTGCTATGAAGCTATTCAGTCTATGTATACTGTTCAGGAATTAATAAGAGATTATGACCCTGACTATGTTGCAGAGATTGATCCTGAAGGCGATGTAGACCTAGAAGATGAGTTAGAATCTGTATCAGATGCTGACCTAGATGGTTTAGATGAGGACGTTGAAGACGAACTAGAATCTGACGAAGAGGAACTAGATGAGTCTGATGAACTTGACGAGGAAGAGGAGGAAGAAGAACCTGCACCTAAAAAAGTAGTCAAAAACCCAGCGGTTAAAAAAGCTACAGGTTCTAGACAAGTCAAGAAAAAAGTAACTAAGCCAGAAGTAGTAGAAGACGATTCTTTAGAAGATGATTCTTTAGACGATGAAGAAGACTCTTTAGAACTTTCTGACGAAGACTTAGATCTTGAAGATATAGAATTACCAGAATAAACATGGGAAAACCTTTCATTAGCTCACACGCTTTTGTTCCTGTAGAACTTCTTAGAGGGCCTCGTGCTTACGAGGCTCATAAGGAGTTATTAACAGTAAGACCCAAAACTTACATGGATGCAAAAGTAGTGGAAATACCTTGTTATAACGATACTGTAGACGGGTATCTAGGTTTGCCTATAGAATGGGCTTTGCACCCTAATCGTTACGGAAACTTAGAATTTGAAGATAGAACATCTGTAGGTACTAAGCAAATCGGACATACTAAAGATATAGACTTTAACCATGAAAACGCCCCTGAGGGTCAAGGAGAGTTTGTAGAAAAAATAATATCCGTACTGAATAATAATTACAGGTGTTTTGCTGTGGCTGAGACCGCATGCGGCAAAACCGTTGTTGCTTTAGCAGTAGCTGCTCACTATAATTTAAGAACTTTAATTGTTTGCGACCAGACTAACCTAATAACTCAATTTCACAAAGAAGCTTTATTGCATTTAGGTTTGCCTAAATCTAAGGTAGCTATAGTAAAAGAGAAAGGAGGTTTTAATATGCACGCTCCTCTCTGTATCGGCTCTATAAAAAGTTTAGTGTCGTGTAATTACCCTAAGCAGTTTTTTGATTCTTTCGGGACTATAATTTTCGATGAATGTCAAAGTACAACTTCTGCTGTTACCTATAGTAGGATTTTCAACAAAATTAGACCTACTTACTGTTTAGGGTTAACTGCTTCAGAGACAAGACCTGATGGAGCTGATAAAGTGTTCAAATTACATTTAGGGCATAAGAGAGCCCAATTAGAAGGTAAACCAATGCCTTGCACTGTTTAC
>CALBDR010000492.1 GCA_937927525.1 uncultured Candidatus Melainabacteria bacterium | reverse complement strand
CTTCAGGGTTTTTTCCTGCGACTATCAGCCCACAGCTCAAGCCTAAGAAGTTATCACGTCTCCCCATCCACTCAGAGTCACGTCTCGCTAGATAATCATTAACTGTAATAATATGAACACCTCTACCGCTAAGGGCATTTAGGTAAGCTGGTAAAGTACAAACAAGAGTTTTACCTTCACCTGTCTGCATCTCAGAGATTCCAGACCTATGGAGTTGAAGACCACCTATAATCTGAACATCATAGTTGCGCATGTTTAAAACTCTTTTCGAGGCTTCTCTACATACAGCAAATGCTTCGACTAGGATTTCATCGAGTGTTTCTGCTAAGGCTTTATCATGAGTAGTTCTTAATTGACCAGGAAGTTTCGGAACATCTTCTGCTATTAGAATTTCATATGGAGTTTCTTCTAATTTCTTTGAAATTTTGTTTTTAAATTCGGTGGTTTTATTCTTTAACTCTTCGTCACTTAATTTTGCAATAGTCTCTTCAAGTGCATTAACCTTTGCAACAGTAGGTTCGAATGATTTAAGTAGTTTTTCGTTAGGATCACCAGTAAGAAGTTTTAGGAATTTTTTGAACATCTAAGCTTTTTATTATAACTTAAGTTAGAACTTCTAATATTAATGTTTACGTTGATATCTAATTTGAATTGGTGTGCCTGATGTGTTGACACGGTCACGATATGACTCTGTTGAAAGAATAGGTGGTGTTTCACTCGATATTTGGATTGAAGAATTTTCATTTATTGGAATATTTACACCAAACTCACCATTAACTGCACAGAAGTCATTAGGTGCACCTTGATTATTTAGAAAGTCTGTTTGGTCATTAGTGCTACATTCACCATTTAAACCAATAAATACTTCTTTACTGTTATTTACTTCACTAGGTATTATTCCATTTGGACTAGGGATTCTATTATTTGAATCTATGTTATTGAAACTGTAACCAAGTTGGAGACCACTTTGCATTTCAGCATAAGGAAGGGTGCCATTGAAATCTGTATGTCCAATACCTGCTTGCCCTGATGCGTATACATTAAGATTAACTGGGTTCTCAGGTATTAGATCTTGACTTGCAATACCTCCATCTATACTAAGTGCAGCTCCAGTAGGACCATTATTCTTGAAAACAGGTGTGTCTTCATTAGTATTAAATCCAATATTATTTAAGGTGCGGTGAAATCCATCTTGTGTATCTTTTGCAAGTTGGTTTAAGCCAATTCCTGAGACACTTCCCCCAAGATAAGTAGTGTTAGTATGATTGAAATTAATATCACCAAAAGATCCTGTAACGGAAGAACTATCTGTTAGCTTTTCAAATTTAGTATCTCCTCTATAAGCATCACTATGTGCTCTAAATTTATATCCGGTAAATTGCCCTTCTTCCCCTTCTTTTTCTAGACAATTTTGTCCTATCGTAAAAGTATTTCTTCCCCAGTCGTTAGTGGCTTCTCTTCCGCCATTTAGCATCACCGGTTTGGAACCTATGGAATCATTACTTGTTTCAGCAGCACAGTAAGTATTTGGATCTGGTTTTGATATTCGTAATATTTGCTCTAGCTGTGCTTTTTTCTTATCTATATTTCCTTGATTACTTTGTTGAATATTAGTCTTGGTTTCTAATTCTGCTGTAGGTAGCAAGTCACTTGCTTTGTTTGAATCATATTCTAATGCTTGTGCTGGTTGTGAGAATGGTATTGCTGTAGTAAGCATTAAGGCGGCTTGAGGGATAATTTTTTTGAAATCCATCCGTATTATCTTAGCCTGGATGGGTTGAAAATATAGTTATTTTTTAGATTAATTTATTATTTTAAGGCAATAAACTCAAAACAAAAGATCCTTGGGTATTAGCTTGGCTGAGCATTGAACTTGCTGAGTTTTGTTGGATTTGAGATTTTATAAGATTTGTACTTTCTTTAGCGAAGTCTGCATCTGTGTAATGAGACTGGGCTCCACTTAAGGAGATTTTTCTTGATTCTAAGGAATCAAAACGAGCCCCTAAGCCTTTTTTTGTAGCTGATATAGCTGTTCTCATTTCAGTTAATGCAGAGATCGCAATATCAAAATCATCTAAGTCTGTTTCTTTGTTAACCGTAGGAAATGGTTCAGATAGTGGATTTGTGCCTCAAGGAAGTGCTTCGTCAAATCTTAATGTAAGTGCATCAAGGTATCTCATAGCAGTTGTGAAATTTAAGCCCTCATCAAAGTATTCTATCTGGTTTAAATCTTCATCATCAGTACCAACTTGTATATTAACTGATTGATCATCTTGAGTGAAAGCCGGTTGAGCTTCGAATGGAAGAACTGGGTTAGGTTCTACGGTCTTGGGTTCCAGGAAATAAAAGCTCCAAAGGTAAAGTCAACATCTGATGTTTGACTTGCAAATGGGTGAGAATCATTCACAATACCATTTTTAGCTGCTTTATCATAAGCAGACTCTAAAACACCAACTATTTCTTCTTTAAAAAGTTTGACATTGTCGCTATTGGGATCAGTAGACCCATTAAAAACTTTTAAATAAAGCTCTCTTACATTTTGAATATCTTCTGTAATAGATGCATATACAGCTTCTTGAGAATCAAGCAAGCTCATAAAGTCTGTAATATTTCTCTGAGCATCATCTATACTTCTAGTTTCAGATTCAATCTTTGCAGAAATACTTATAGCAGCGACATCATCACCAGCACGGTTAATTCTTTTTCCCGAAGAAAGTTTCTCTACAGCAGAGTTTACTCTAGTGTTAGAGGCCTTTAGTGCTCTTTGCACTGATTTCGTATTTAAATGTGAGCTGATAACTACAGACACTTTCCACCCCTGGAACTATTGAAGTTCTATTTTCTATTCGTTAATTTATATCGGTCATTTGTACTAGATCTTTAATGTGTTTCGAGCTTTACTAGAATTACCAGTAAATCAGATATTCATTTTTATTTTCATCTAAAATACCATGCCCTTGAAGCGTAATACGCATATCATCTTCTTCGATAAGAATTGCTGGAGCCATGGCATGTGTGAATTTACCTGAGTGTAAGAACATATAACCTTCTTCGTATTTGATGAAGGCTAGATCATTTAAGTCTACAGAAGTATCACACCTAGTTCCGAGTGATTTTGCCATAGCAAAGCTAGTTTCTAATGTTTCTAGTAGAATAGCTTGATTTTCTTTACTTTCTTCCCAAGCAGGATTTGATTCGATTTGACTCTTAACTAAGATTAAGCCAGCACCACGATTAGGTAATTTTATAGCTAAGGTAAAACTTAAATTTTTTGATGGATCGTGTTTTATCCCCTTCCAGTTAATAAGTTCGTCTTGTCTATCGTGGTGAAATTTACCACATTCTTCTTCAAAAAAAATATCACTACCGAAAATATGAAAACCCGGTAAGGCTATTCCAGGAGCGTATTTGCAGGTGGTAGCAGTAGCAATACTTAGTTCATTTATAACTTTGTCATAAAGATCTTTAAGTTCAGCATAGAGTAATTTATTTTCTCTTTCTGATTTTCCTAAATATTTCTCATAGGATTCTAAGGCATCAATATATGAAACAGCCCCTAAAGTAAATCGCGGTAAATCAAAGCCTTCCTCAGATTCCTGCCTAGAAACCCATTTGTCTTTTAATTTCAATATTTTCTCAAAGACACGATGAGTCTCTTCTTGATTAAGTACTTGAATTTTTTTTAACATTGATTAACCCTTATTTATAATTTTACTGGTGAAGCAAGCAGTTAAGGTATTAATATATCTTTTGCGAGCTTAGGGACCCAGCTCCGCTGGGGCGCAGCAAAAGGTGTATTAGTACCTTAACTGCGGGATTTACTATATAATTATTCCCATAATGCAAGTTCTTGAATTAAATAAAAAAGCTCGTGACCTTTTTAATGAAACTAAAGCTGTAATCTTTGATATGGATGGAGTAATGGTCTATAACACACCATATCATCAAAGAGCGCTGAAAGAGTTCTGCGAAATTAAAGGTAAGCCTTTAAGCGATGAAGAAATGGAAGATAAAATCTATGGACGTACTAATAGAGAATGGTTATTAAATCTATTTGATTCTTCTTTGACTGACGAGCTTGTTGATGAATATGCATATGAAAAAGAGTTAATGTATAGAAATATTTATAAAAATGATATTCAAGCCGCTCCTGGATTGATTGAATTTTTAGAACTTTTAGATATTAAAAACTTAGCGAGAGCGATTGCTACTTCAGCTCCACCAGTAAATGTTGATTTTACTTTAGACTCGATTAATGCAAAAAAATTCTTTGAAATTATTATTAATGACACTATGGTAAAGAACAGTAAGCCTCACCCTGAGATTTATTTAAAAGCAATAGAGGTTTTAGGTTTAAGACCGGATGAGTGTTTAGTTTTTGAAGATTCTAAATCTGGAATTAAGGCTGGGTTAGATTCAGGGGCTAAAGTTATAGCTATTGAGTCATCAATGTCTCCCCAGCAAACTTTGGATTTAGGAGCTCATGCTTCGATTTCAGATTTCTCTATTTTTCTCCAAGCTTCTTAGTTATAGTATCCATCGTGAGCCTAGCAGCAAAAACTAAAAGTGAATGAGCTTTGATACCTAGAAATGTTCGCCAGGTGTTCATTCTAATCGCATCTTTTTCTAGTGCTTTGTTATTAAGGGTTTTGTGTAAAATTTCTTGAATCTCAGATGATTCTGGGAATTTTTGATCTTTTTTAATTAGAATATCTTCACTAATTTTATGTTTTTGCTTTAGGTGATTATTAAATAGTTTAGAGATTTGATCTTCGGTGATCTTATGTCCGAAACACCAAGAGCTGGCAACCATAACTAAAAGCATAAGATTTTCTCTTAACTCTGCCTTTGATTGAGCTGAGGCTATGCGGCTAATATTTATCGGTACAGCAAGGTTGCTTAGTAATAAACCTAGCTTAGGGTAAACCCCATGATGTAAATCTTGCCAACTTTTTACCCACTTAGCAAATGGATTATTTTTACCAGAGCTTAGTGGTAGGAGTATGGTATTAATCAAAGCCCCAAATTACTCCCTCGATGGAATCACCTAGTATAGATAAATTTTTAATTTTTTTTGCGAGCTCTAAGTTTTCTTCATTAGCTTCAAAAGAATTTTTGAAATTTCTAATTAATTCAGCTTGATTTAAGTGTTTTTCTTTATGAGATTGATTAGTGGCTATGCCTGCCATTAATTCTTGATCTTCTGCCTCTTCTTCAAGTCTTTCTATACCTTTTTTGAAATTCTCTATACTTTCTAGTTCCTCTCTTTGGAACCTTGCTATATTAAGTAAATTTTTATGATGTTCTTTAGGGCTAAAGATTTTCCCCAATCTGTTTACGACAGCACTTAAAATTTTAGGGTTTAGTGCTGTAGCTGATGAAGTATATAAGCTTCTTAGCAGAATTTCAATTATATTTACTTTAGGTCGTTTGGTTATGATAGCTGCTGCAAGTTCTGGTAAATCAAAGGCTGAAACTTCTAAGACACTCCTTCTTACCGGCTCTCTAGTGTTAACAACTGCTGCTAATTGGTGAAATTTATTATTTTTAAGCTGCTCAGGTAATTTTTTTTAGGCTTTCTTTTCTTTCTTCTGCTATTAGCTTTTGGTAAATGTCATTAAGCTCTAGACTGCTAACTGAGTCAGGAATGACTATATTATTATACTTTTCGACCAAAAGCATCCTGTTCATACATTATAGCTTTTCTTGATAATCTAAATAACTTTAATATTTTAACCACATAGTTTGATATGGTTTCAGTCCGATTTCTTTAGTATTATCGTCTGTTTTAAAATCACTTAATAAATCATAAAATTGGATCTCTATATCTAAATGAGCTGAGTTTTTTAAATCATTGATATTAATTGCTATGTTTTCTTTACTAACATTATATAAAACTATAACTCTGTCCCCATTATGTGGATTTATTCTTAAAAATGACCAAATCTTATCAGAGATATGAAAATCTTTTTTACTGGAAAGTGGATTAAATGCTTTTTCTGTAGATCTTATTTTTAAAGCTTCTGTTAGAGCATTAAAAACAGATTGTCTTAAGTTGTTTTCTGATAAATCTTTTTCAAGTTCATCTAACAGATAAAGCTCACGATTAAGATCTCTTTTTATTTTGCTTTGTTCATAAGTTTTATAAGAGTTTTTACTAGCTAGAAAATTATTTAAATACATAGCTGGCATTCCAGGAAAAGCTGCTACTGCAAGATGACTTGAAACTATTTTTCTAGTGTTAGTTTCTATGTCTAAATTTTCATCGAGCAACATAGATGTCCAAGTGATATTAAGTTCATATGGACTTTTAATCATTTCTCCAGCGGCATTTAGTTTAGTTTTATAGCCTATTTCTCCACCCCTTTTTAAGGTTTCCTGACATAGATCTTCAATCTCTTCTTCTTTAATAAGACCTTTTAAAGGTCTGACACCAATTCCGTCATGTGTTGCAGTGACATTGAAAAAAGTAGTTTCTTCACTAGGAAGTTCTATATGCGAAGACCAGTCAAATAAGTATCTAGAGCTTGATTTATAATTAGCATAGATGATAAGAGGAGCTAAGCTGAAATTATAAATCATATGACTTTCATCGTAGCCATTACCGAAGTAACTAACATTTTCCTGATGAGGGATATTTGCTTCAGAGATTATTAAGCAGCTGGGATCTATTTCTGAGACTATCTCTCTAAATAATTTGATGATTTCATGAGTTTTGCAGAGGTTGGAACAGTTAGTACCTATCTCTTTCCACATGAAAGGTACAGCGTCTAAGCGTATGAGCTTTGCACCTTCAGTAATATAAAATATCAGTATTTCTACTAATTCTAATAAAACCTGAGCTTCTGCAAAATTTAAGTCAATTTGATCTTCACTAAAAGTAGTCCAGGTATTCACTTTTTCACCGTTCTTCTTAATGTAGCTAGTTAAGAGTGAATGAGCCCTTGGTCTAATGACTTTTGCTAATTTTTCTTTTAAAGATTCATCTAGCTCTTCATCCTTAAAGCTAATGAAATAGTTTTTATATTTTTCTTCATCATTTAAAAAAGCTTGGAACCATGATGATTTACTGGAGATATGGTTGAAAACTGCATCAAACATTAGTTTATAGTTAAAACTTTCTATATCTTCCCAGCTACCAAAATCTGGATCAACTTCGTAGTAATCAATTACTGAGAAACCACCATCGCCATTAGATGGGTAAAAGGGAAGTAAGTGAATGCTATTGATAGCGCCATTAAGATATTTATCTGTAAATTCTTTAAGGCTAGCAAGTTTAGTTTGCCCCTTTTTAGAGATGTGTTGAGCGTAAGCAATTAATACAATATCTTTTTCTGAGAAGAGGCTTTTAGAGTTATCTTCTCTTTTACTAGCTATTCCATCTGTAACATTAATAACTTTTCTGTAAATCTCCTTTGAAAGGAATCTAATGTCATCTTCACTATCCAGAATTTTTCTAAGTCTATTTTCTAATGATATTTTAAATTTCGTTTTAGTTAACATAAAAGCCCCTTTGCTTTTTTAGTTCTTTAATATTCTACACTTTAATATATCTAAAATCCATTAAATTAATTCCTGTTGCACCAGTAAGGATTAATGAATCTATTTCTTTGAAGAAATTATAGCTATCAAAATTATTTAAATATAATTCAAAATCTAAGTTTTTTTCTAATGCTTTTTTGTATAGATTAAAGTCTATATAGGCTCCAGCTGCGTCTGTTGGTCCATCATTACCATCTGTACCAAAGCTGAAAATCTTTATCCTCTTTAATTCATCTTCAATTAAATTAAGTATATTGTCTTTAAATAGCAATTTACTCATTAATAAAACAAAATGTGTGTTTCTACCACCTTTGCCATGTTTAGTTACTTTTAATGTGATTTCACCTACTGAGGCAATAATATGGTCTTTTTTATTCTTTAAACTGCTTAGGTAATTTTCTTTGCAGATTTCAATGTCATAATCCTCTATTTCATCAATGAATTCTATATTTTTTTCTGGATAGTACTTTGTCAGAACTTTTTTTGCTTTGTTTTTCAAGTTTATGGCGTCATTTACTATAATATTTTTAGTATTTGTATTTTGGTTTAAATTTACTTTTAAGTCAGTAGTATCTAAAAAGTTTAGATACTCTTCTTGTGATTTATTGAGATATTTTTTTGCCAAATCTCTTAGGTAAGCCTTATCAAGCTCTTGATAGCATGTGACTCCGGAGGCAATGCTTGCAAAGTCATTATCTGGGATATCAGAACTTGCTAAACAAACAATTTCTTTTGTATTTGAGAGTTTAATTAAACCACCATTTTTGATCTGTGAGAGACTTTTTCTAATTAAGTTAATATCATTAATTTTTGCTGCATTTTTCAGAAGTTCATTTGTGATCTCTTGTTTTAATTTAAAGCTAATTTCTTCCTTTGGAAGTACTAATACGGAGCTTCCACCTCCTGAAAGCAAGACTAATAGAAGTTCATCTTTATCTAAGTTATCTAAAAAGTCTTTAACTAATTTCCCAGACTTTAATGAATCTAGATTAGGAACTGGGTGAGCGGCTTCATGATAAATAAAGCTATCACTAATATTTTTATTGAAATTACTAGGAGCATGATTATATTTAGTAATCACACATGTTTTATTGATTTTAAGCGATTTTTCTTTAGCAAAATTTTGAAGGGCTTGGGTGTCATATGCTGCTGACTTGCCAATTGCAAGCAAGTTTATGACTCGGTTTTCAAATATTTTTGAATCAATACTTTTTAAGCAAGAATCAAATTTGATTTCAGAAAGCAGATCTTCAATTATTTTTATTACTTGCATTTCCTGATTTTCAAGGATAACATGACATGTAGGAACTTTTTCAATGTCGAAAATATCTTTTATTGATTGGTTAATAATTTTTGTTTATTTAATAGGGATGATAGCCATGAGTTTTTATCTATCTAAAGGACAAGAATCTAAAGAGGATTATTATTTAGGAGGGAATAATACAGGTTTCTTCCCAATTGCGATGTCGACTATTGCAACTCAGTGTTCCTCTAATAGTATTTTAGGAGGTCCAGCTTTTGTAGCATTTTCAGTTGGGGGGGGACTTTTGTGGCTTCAGTATGAAGTTGCTTTACCTTTCGCAATGATTTTTATTATGTTTTTTTTATTACCTTTCTTTAAAAAGCTAAATATTATTTCCATCTATGCCTACTTAGAAAAGCGTTTTGGTTTTAAGACTAGATTACTACTCTCGCTTATATTTCAATTAACAAGAGCCTTCGCAACAGGAGTTTTAGTCTATGGTATCAGTTCAATCCTTGCTTTTATTTTAGGGATCTCATATTTTTGGGCAGTAGTTTTGGTTGCAGTGGTAACTATTATCTATGATTCCATTGGTGGAATAAAAGCTGTAATTTACAGTGATATGATTCAGATTTTTGTCATTTATGCTTGCATTATTATTAGCTTTTTCTATTCTTTAAACCTTCTAGGTGGCTTTGATAAGCTGTTTGAGCTTATTCCCCTGGATAGACTTCAAAGTTTAGATTTCTCAAAAACAGGTTTGGGAGATTCAAGTGACTTCTCTTTTTTACCTATGTTTATAGGTGGTTTTTTTATGTATGTTGCTTACTATGGTTGTGACCAAAGTCAAATGCAAAGACAACTTTCAAGTAAAAATTTAGAAGATGCAAACAAGTCTCTATTTCTAAATGGTATATTGAGATTTCCACTAGTGCTCTGTTACTGTCTCTTTGGTTTAAGTATTTTAGCTTTCTCTAAAATTAACCCTGATTTTTTAAATACTATGCCAGTGAATCCTTCTGGCTCAGCTAACTTAAATGCTGCTGCACCACTTTATGTTATTTCACAGTTTCCTGTAGGTTTAGTTGGTTTGTTTATAGTAGCTCTCTTTGCCTCTGCTATGAGTTCTTTAGACTCGATTATTAACTCTTTGGGAGCTGCTTCCATGGAAGATGTAGTTAAACCTTTTGTGAAACTTGAATCTAAAACTGAATTATTAATATCTAAATTATTAACTGTATTTTGGGGGACTTTATGTACTTATTTTTCTTTTTATGTTGCGGGGATATCTGACTCTGTGATCGTCTCTGTGAACAAGATTAGTTCTTGTTTAAATGGTCCAATACTTGCATTATTTTTAATAGGAATTCTTTTAAAGAAAGTCTCTGAGAGCCAAGCTTTGCTTGGCTTTATCTTTGGGATAGCTCTGAATGTTTATTTGTGGCTTGCAGTGCCTGAGCTGTCTTGGATGTGGTGGAATGTCTTTGGATTTTTGGTAAGTTTTGCTTTAGCATACCTTCTCTCTGTCTTTAATCCAGTAGTAAGAGATATTGATTCTGAGTTGTGTTTTAGTATTGAAGATAGTCGTTTAAGTTCAGGGAATCTTTTTAAGTATTTGAAGTATTTACTTGTTTATGGTGTGATGATATTTTTATTACTATTTGTTTGGGATAAGTTTATAGTGTAGTGGATGTACTGCATTTTCAATGAGCCTCTAACCAATTCTTCCCCGCTCCTAAATTCGCTAGCAAAGGCACTTTCAACTCAACAATATTCTCCATAGAACTTATAACCATCTCTTTCACTTCATTTAAAAGTTCTTCTTTAATCTCTAAAAGGATTTCATCGTGAACTTGAAGTATTAATTTAACTTCATCAGCTGTATATTTTTCATTGATTTTAGCTTGAATATCAAGCATGGCTTTCTTCATAATATCTGCAGCTGCACTTTGGATTACAGTGTTAAAAGCTTGTCTTTCCTCTTCTTTTTGAAGCATTTTATTTTTACTGTTTATATTCTGGAAGTATCTTCGTCTCCCAAACATAGTTTCGACGTATTCATTCTCACGAGCAAATTCTAAAGTTTTTTCCATGAATGGTTTTATCGATGAGAAGATACTGAAGTATTTATCAATAAAGTGTTTAGCTTCTTTATTACTGATTCCAAGCTGTTCAGCAGTAGAATAGGTTCCTTGCATATAAACTAGTGCAAAGTTTAATGTTTTACCAATTCTTCTATCATCTTCAGTTATTTCCTCTGCTGACTTATCCATGATCTTCATAGCTGTTTCTCTGTGGATATCAGCATTTTCAGAGAATGCTCTAATTAGTTCTTCTTCTTTGGCTAAGTGAGCTAAAACTCTTAATTCTATCTGTGAGTAGTCTGCGCTGATAATGATTTTATTTTTTGCTTCTGAGCTAAATGCGGCTCTGACTTTTCTTCCTAATTCAGTTTTAATCGGGATGTTCTGTAGGTTGGGATTGCTGGAGCTTAGTCTTCCTGTAGCTGTAAGTACTTGATTAAAGTCTGAGTGGATTCGATTAGTCTCTTTTGCTATTAGTTGAGGTAAGTTATCTACGTAAGTACTTAAGAGTTTACTCAGGGATCTGAATTCAAGAATCTTTTTAATTAAAGTTTTTTCTTCTTCACTACTTTCATTTGCTGCAATGATTTTTTCTAGAGTGGAAACATCTGTAGGAAAGGCTCCTGATTTATTCCTCTTTGCTTTGGTAGGGATTTGCAAGTCAGTAAATAGTACTTTGCTTAGTTGTTTAGGAGAGGCAATATTGAATTCTTTATTTGATAGTTTGTAGATTTCATTCTCGACATTTATTAATAGTTCATGTAGTTCTACCGAAAGTTTTGAAAGATATTTAGTATCAATACTTACTCCATTAAGCTCCATTTGAGTTAGGACTGATGCAAATGGAAAGTCTATTTCAGTTAGTAATTTGTTTTGAACAGGTGTTAAAGTCTTTTTGTAATATAGGAATAGTTTATAAGTGATAAATGCATCTGATGCAGCATATGCTGCAACTTTATTGATAGGGACTTGGTCTATAGTGATTTGTTTTTTACCAGTACCGATTAATTCATCAATTTCCATCATTCTAAGATGAAGAATTCTTTTAGATTGTTGTTTGAGACCATGTTTATTCGATGGATTCTCTATGTAACTTGCGAGCATCACATCATAAAAATTACTATGAGTTTTAATTCCAAGTCTTTTAAAGATTTTATGTTCGAATTTTATGTTTTGAATAATTTGAAGTTTTGATTCATTTTCAAGAATGCATTTAATTTTATCTCTTACTAATTCAGCATTCAATTGCGAATTAGCATCAACTAAAAGACTGTGTCTTACAGGTATATAGTAAGAATATATATTGTTATCAGTAGGATCAGAGCCATGCAAGGCAAATGCCCAGCCAACTATTTCACAGTTTAGGGTATTTAAACCTGTGGTTTCTAGGTCTATCGCGTATTGATCGCAAGCTTTTAATTCATTAACTAATAGATCTAAATCTTCTTCAGTTTTAATTATTTTAGGCTCTATTTCGACATTCTTTATTTCTATATCTATTTGCTCAAATTTCTTTGAACTTGGAGGAGTATTCTCTGATTCTTCACTGATCCCAATATCAACTTTTACTATTTCTCCGTTGTTAAATTTTTTTAAAAGTATAGGTAACCTTTTTAGAATGCTATTAAACTCAAATGCTTTTAGAAAGTCAATCAATGATTCAGTATCTGGCAAGTCAAGTTTAGAGTTATTTATATAATTGATTGCTTGACCAGGAGAAGTTTCTTCAGTAATGATAGTTGCAAGATGTCTAGAAAGTCTTGCTGAGTCTTCCTGGCTTATTAGCTTTTCTTTTGTTTTAGGAGGTGTAATTTCTTCAATATTTTTATAGATATTATCTAAGTTTCCGTAATCACTTAAAAGTTTTATTGCTGATTTATCTCCGAGTCCTTTAACTCCTGGGATATTATCAGAACTATCTCCAGCAATGGCTTTATAATCGATTATTTGGTTTGGATGGACACCCATTTGTTCATAAACATCTTCTGGGTTATATATCTTCATGCCACCCCCTCTTTGAGGTGCAGCTAGTTTAACTTGATCTGAAACTAACTGAAATAAATCTCTATCTCCTGAAAGTAGAATTACATCGTGTCCTTCTTTCTCAGCTGCTTTAGCTACTATACCAATCAGGTCATCGGCTTCAAAACCAGCCTCTTCCATTACTGGTATATTGAATTTTTTGAAACTTTCTTTTATCCACCCCCACTGTGCTTGCAGCTCTTCTGGCATTTCATCAGGTCTATTAGCTTTATAATCTTCAAATGCTTCATGCCTAAAGGATGGTTCGGGTAAGTCAAAAGCTGCAGCTATAGCTGTTGGTTTGACCATTTCCATGACGTCGAACAGAGCTTTTAAAGTTCCATAGATAGCCCAAGTCGCTTGCCCATCTTTGTTTCTTAGATTTGTTCTCTCTAAAGCGAAGAACATTCTAAATGCAAGATTGCTTCCATCTATCAGTAAAATAGTTTCTTTTTGAGCTTTTTCAGTGGTGCTGTTAACAGTTTCTCTTACTTCTTGCATTCATGATAATTCTATCAAGTCTTGCATGATTTCTTTGATAAGATTTTGGTAGTAATCTTTTATTTTTTCAGTATTATGATGCTCATTAAATTTGCGAGTCAGGATTTGAAGTGCATTAACTAATTGTGGTTTTATATTTTTCAGGTTTTCACTTTTCACACGGACAATTCTTAGAACAGAAGGTATCAGTTCGAACGCTTTGATTGAATTGATGAACTGATCTGTTGGTCTTAGATAGCTTTCAGTATCAAGTGGAAACTGCTGTTTTATCCTCCTTTCTTCATCAAATAAAGAGTAGTTTGCGAGTATATACTTCATATTCAATTCGTGCCTAACTAGGTTATCAAAAATTAGATAAATAGCGTTATCATATTGTGTGTTTGAGTTTAAGAGGCTTATATTATTTTCTTTTTCATTCAAGTTATTGAATTTAGTAATTACTTCAGAGGTTTCTTCAATTAGTTTTTTGTAGAGTTTTATAAAGTCTAATACTTTAGCTTCACTTTGCTGAGAATTAAATATGCTATTTGGCTCTTCATATATATTATTAATAGATTGGCTAATGAGGTGATAATTACTGTCAAAAAATGTTTCTAAGTTGAGTTCCATTAGGAAGTTGTATATTCTGGAACGGTAGAATAATGTTTTTTGACATTCATATTGGTATGCTATGCCTGTAAGTTCGTCATGAACTATATTCATATTTTTATAAACTGTTTCATTGATTGATGTTTCGGTATTTAGATCTATTTTTAAATTTGCAAATAAAAAGCTTTTACTTACGTCAGTTTCATTTAAATTGTCTGCATAATATTTGTAGAAAAAGTTTGCTGTTTTTTCTTCCAAGCCTAGAAATTTAATTAGTCTTTTTTGTTCAGCTATTGAATTCTGTAGACTAAAATCTTCAAATAGAATTGAATTCTCAGGATATTTTTCTATAAAGATGTCTATGAGCTTATTTGATTGTTCCCAGTATTTGAAAAATGCTTTCTCGTAATCTAAGTTATATTTAGGAAAGCAGTTTGCTGTAATATCTTGATTGAAGTCTTGGTAATTCTTCCATGCTTCTGAGTTTATGTCGGTGAGATTATTTAATTTAAAATTTTCTAAGTAGTTTTTTTTAAATGATTTTAAAGTAGATTCTTTATCCCTTTTTAAGAAAATAAATTTTGCATCAGAAAATTCTGAGATTAATTTTTCACAGTATGGAATTAAACTAAAATTTATTTCTGCAAATATTTCTTCTTCAGAACTTTTTTTTAATTTATATAGTGAATTTTTGATATTCTCAAAGGCTTCGTCATTAAGCTTCCAATCAACTAAAAAACTCTCATGTTTTGAGTTAATTTCGAATTGATGTTTTAAAAAACCTGAAAGTGATTGAGAGCCAGAGCGTGGTGTGCAGGTTCCAAAAATATACATTAGAAGTGTCTCCTAAACTTTTTGTATTATACCCATGAATCTTTAGTTCTATAATTACTAAGATATTATAAACAATACATTTTTATGCTATTATATTCTTTCTATGGCTTCTGCACTTGACGTAATTTTAGTAGATGATGTTGAACACTTAGGTAAAGCTGGCGAGCTTGTTAAGGTTAAGCCTGGTTTTGCTCGTAACTACTTACTTCCTAAAGGTTCTGCTATCTTAGCTAATAAGTTTACATTAGCTGAGTATGAAGAGCGTAAATCTCAATTAGAGGCAGAAGCTCAAAAACGAAGAGCTGAAGCAGAAACACTTAAAATTAAGCTTGAAGAGAAAACTATCTCTATCGATGCTAAAGCCGGTGAAACTGGTAAATTATTTGGTGCTATAACTAAAGAAAATATAGTTGAAGCTGTTAAAGACCAGTTATCTCTTGAAGTTGTTAAAGATCAGATCGTACTTAAAGCTCCTATTAGAGCTACAGGTGATCATGATATTACACTTAAGATATCTAGCGGAATTTCTACTAAGATCTTTGTTCAAGTGAAAGCTATATAGATTAATTAGATAGTTCTACTTTTCCTAATAGTACATTTAGGTAGAATCGCAGATTGAAAATCAAACTGCAGATTCAATGATGTCCTAATCTAATGTTCAGTCACAGTTCGTACTTAATTTACTTCCTTAAAAATCATTTCGCTTTATAATATATAAGATGTTAATTACTGTTGAAGGTCCAGATCAAGCTGGAAAAACTACCCAAATAAAACTTTTAAAAGAGTACGCAAAGAATAATGGTCTAGATTGGAATTTTACCTGTAATCCTGGCGGAACAGATTTTGGACATAAGCTTAGAGAATTAATTCTAGATAAATCATATGATGTTGATTCTAAAGCAGAGCTTTTGATTTATTTAGCAGATAGAGCTCAACACGTAGCTGAATTAGCTAAAGATTTTAACGACCCTAATAAAATAGTTATTTGTGATCGCTTTAGTGATAGCACTCTTGCTTATCAGGGCTTTGGTCGAAATATGGATACTAATATTATTTCGCAAATTAATTCCTATGTTACTGAAGGAATTAAACCTGATTTAACGATACTCTTAATGATAGAACCAGAGGAAGCTTTTAAAAGAAGAGAAGGTGATCCAGATAGAATGGAACAAGAAAATAAACTCTTTTTTATCAGAGTTGCTAATGGTTATAAAACCATAGCTTCTAGTGAACCTGAGCGAGTAAAAATTATTAATGTAGAGAATCACTCAAAAGAACACATACATAACTTGATTATTGCTAAGATTAATCATTTTATAGAAGGAAAAGCATGTGTCTAAAGTAAAACGAGATATATTAGTAACTGGATCAGCTGGCTTTATCGGATCTCACCTAGTTGATAGTTTGATTGAATCTGGTCTTAATGTTATTGCTATTGATAATTTTTGTAATTTTTATTCTCCTGAAATCAAGAGAGCTAATTGCTCGAGACACTTTCATGCTGATAACTGTACAGTATATGAAATGGATTTATTAGATTATGAATCTTTGGAAGGTGTTTTTAGAAACCATAACATTAGTCATATTGTACATTTAGCTGCTATGGCAGGCGTTCGACCTTCACTTGAAAACCCACGTTTATATGACCAAGTAAATAATCATTCTACTATTAATTTATTAGATCTATCTAGAAAATATAATATATCTAAGTTTGTTTTTGCTTCTAGCAGTTCTGTTTATGGCTCTAGATCCAATGTTCCTTTTAGAGAAGATGAAGATATTAGCAAGCCGATTAGCCCTTATGCAGCGACAAAAGTATCTGGTGAAGCCATGGTCCATGCTCTTACTTATGCTTCTCCTGAAATGAGTTCAGTGTGCTTAAGATTTTTTACAGTTTATGGTCCTCGTCAAAGACCAGATCTAGCCATTCATAAATTTAGTAATTTGATTTATCAAAATAAAGCTATACCTGTATATGGTGATGGAAGTTTCCAAAGAGATTTTACTTATATCGAAGATATTCTAGATGGAGTTTTAAAAGCTATAGACTTCGATAAGTCTGATTTTGAAATTTTTAATTTAGGTGAATCTCAGACTTATAGCCTTACCACTTTAATCAAACTTTTGGAGGAAAAATTAAATAAGAAAGCTAAGATAGATTATCAAGATAAAGTGCTTGGTGATGTTCCTATAACGTTTGCCGATGTTTCTAAAGCTAAAGAGTTACTTGGATATAATCCACAGACTAAACTTGAAGATGGTTTAGATAAATTCATAGCTTGGTTTCTTGAGAAAAATAAAATTTTATCTTGATGACTTGCTTTATTAGTATTAGTTGCTATTATTTCTAAAAACAAACTTATGAAACTCGATTTACATTGGCAAATATTAATTGGATTATTAATTGGTGCGGCGTTTGGTGTCGTTTTTCATGCTTTTGGTATTCCTGGGGAAGATCCTAGTTTAGGATTTCTTCATTTATCACATATAACCTGGATTGGTGAGCTTTTCCTTAAGCTCCTAAAAATGATAGTAATTCCTTTAATAGTTTCTTCTATCATTGTTGGAGTTGGTCACTTACCTGTTCAAAGCCTTGGTAAATTGGGAATTTCTACTTTACTTATCTTTAAAGGGCAGATGTTTTTTGCAGCTTTAGTTGGTTTGTTCTTTGTTAATTGGTTTAAACCTGGTAATAGTATAGATTTAAAATCTATCATCGGAAATGGTAGTGGAAGTGACGAAGTCCAGTTCATAACAGATTCTAAGTTAGATGTAGGAGAATTAGTTTTTAATATTATCCCTGCTAATATCTTTGAATCACTTTCTCATGGTTCATTACTACAAGTAATCTTATTTTCAATTTTATTTGCAGTTTCATTAATTAAAGTAAAAAATGGTAAACATGTTTTAACTTTTTTTGAAGCTTCATTAAATGCCATTCTAGAGATGACCCATTGGATAATGCTTTTAGCGCCAGTTGGAGTTATGGCTTTAATTACTAAAACAGTTGCAGCAGCTGGTATTGATGAATTATTAAAGTATAGCCAGTTTATGCTTACTGTCTTTGCTGCTCTATTCACGATGTTAATATTGGTAGGTTCACTCGTCGTTCATTTTTTCACTGATTCTAATCCTGTAGAGTTCTTTAGCAAAATGAAAGAAGTTATGCTTACTTCATTTAGTACTTCTAGCTCTGCTGCTACTATTCCTGTAACTTTAGAAACGATGGAGAAGTCTTTCGGTGTGCCTAATAGGCTCGCTAGTTTTGTTATTCCATTAGGTGCCACTATGAACATGAATGGTGCAGCGATTTATGAATCTATAGTAACTCTATTTGTAGCACAAGCTTGGTTACCTGATCCACTCAGTTTAAGTGAGCAGATCTTTGTAGTGAGTATGGTTTTACTAGCTACTTTCGGTACTCCTGGGATTCCTCATGGAAGTTTGATTACTATTGCAATTGTTTTCCAGGCTGTTGGTTTACCTTTAGAAGCGATCGGTGTGATTTTAAGTATCGATAGAATCTTGGATATGACTAGAACTATGATTAATGTATCTTTTGATTCGATTTCATGTTTAGTTTTAAATAAATACTTTAAGAATATGGGAGATAATTTCCCATATAAAAATGCGCCTAAGAAGATTGAATCTCACGTAGAAGAATACGTTTAATAGCTCCTTCTAAACTCCAAACTCTGCGTTTTTTCAGCCTTTAATTTAAAGCTTAGCAGCAGCTCTTCTTGTAAACTAGTTATAATATAAATAATATGATTTTCGTTACAGCTACAGATACTGGCGTGGGTAAAACTCATTTCTCAAGGCTAATTTTAGATGAAGCAGCTGAGCACTATGATAGGTCTGAAATAGCTTATTTAAAACCTGTTCAAGCAGGCAAGGATACTAAAGAACTCTATGGCAATGTTTTCTACGAAACAGACTATCAGTGTATTGAAAGATCTTGCCATGATATAGATACTTACTGCACTTATTTTGTTGAGACTCCTGCTTCACCAGATTACTCTGCAAAAAAAGATGGTGTTGAAATTAAACTCTCAGAGATTGTGAAGCACTTCAATAAATTAAAATCTCAGTATAAGTTTATTGTTGTAGAAGGTGCTGGTGGCTTAATGGTCCCGGTTAACGAAAAGTATCTTATAAGTGATATTGCAGTAGCATTAAAAATTCCAGCTGTTTTAATTACTAAACCTGTTCTAGGAACTATTAATCAAACACTTTTATCTTGTGAGTATGCAAGAAATAAAGGTTTAGATTTAAGAGCTCTCATTATGGCTGAATCGATAAAAGATAGAAATACTATTCAAACTGACTTTGATGGTATTGATATTGATGGTGAACAGTTAGAAGCTTCTAAGGAAAGTATTGAAAGGTTTTCTGGTATTAAATTTAATAGTGTTACTGGGCTGCTTACTGACATTAGAGAGGAGATTGCTTTAGCTTCATAGTCTAAATTTTGTGTATGAATAATTTGAAGTCCAAGTTTTATAACTGGTTAAATACTACTTTGCATTCACCCTTTGATTCGCTTGAGGATAAGTTTAAGTTTGAAGATAAGCTAGAGAATTTAAAGTTCTCGAATAATTTCGAGCTATCTGAATATAAAATTAAATCTGCTGATAACTCTGATTTACGTTATTTATATTTTTCTAGACCAGCAAATACTAAACTTAAGTTTTTAATTCATGGCTCTGGTTCTAATTTTTATAAACGAGATCGTTCACTTTTCCTTTTAGAGAAAGGATTTAATGTTTTATTAGTTAGTTATCGTGGTCATTCTGGGAATGCTTGGTCTCGATGTGAAGAACCTCTTGGCTATGGTCAATTGAATTTTGATGAGTTTATAGTGAATCTAGATATGGTTCCTGATGGTGAGCATCTTCAGGATGCTATTATAGATGATGTTTATAGAGTATTTTTAGATTCTAAATCTCGATTTAATTTTAATTCGGAGAGTATTTTTATTGAAGGAAGTTCTTTAGGAGGTTCTATTGCTTTGCATTTACTTAACAGATTTACACAGGAGTTTAGGGGTGAATCTATAGCTTCACTATTGTTAAAATCAACTCCAATAGATTTGTTAACTGGTCAGGAAACTATTTTGAAGAAAGAATTTCAGGAGTTTGACATAGATTTTCATGAAACTTTGCCTTTAGTGAAAAATTCCTGGAACCAAAGAGATATTTTGAATAATATCAATATTAATGAATTGAAGTTGGTTCATGGAGATCAAGACGATGTTGTGCCATTAAGTCATTTTGAAGAATTTGAAGAAATTTTAAAAGAATTAAAACCTGAAAAGATTATAGTTCCAGGTGAAGCTCATGCAGGTTTTGATTTATCTAAGTATGGGATTTACTGATAATAAGTGTGATATGAAGCTTGCTTATCGGTTTGAGCTTTTGAATAATTTCAATTCATTGAAATTATATTATGCGTTCGAACTGGCT
>CALBDR010000491.1 GCA_937927525.1 uncultured Candidatus Melainabacteria bacterium | reverse complement strand
TAAAAATCCTTACCTAGAGGAAGAACTTGAAAAGATCGGTAAGAATACAGATGAGGTCTGGAGCATAATTATCACTAATGGTGGTAGTGTTCAACATCTTGACTTTTTAAGCGATCACATTAAGAACGTATTCAAGACAGCCATTGAACTTGACCAACTCGCTCTTATTAAATTAGCAGGGGATCGTCAAAAGTATCTTTGCCAAGGCCAGTCACTTAATGTGTTCTTCCCAGCCGGTGCTACCAAAAGGCAATTACACCAGGTACACTACCAAGCTTGGAAACAAGGCTGCAAAGGACTGTATTATCTACGCACAGAAACAAGTAATCGCGCAGAAAATGTAGCACAAAAAATCGAACGTGAAAAACTAGACGATGTTATCAATGTTAATTTTAACAACGGCGCAGAAGAAGATCAAGACTCTTGTGTGGCGTGTCAGGGATAAAGAGGAACTAAGATGGAAGTATTAATTTACACAAAATCAAATTGCCCGTTTTGCGAAAAGGCGAAAGCTTGGTTTACACAACACGGCCATACTTACACGCAGGTTGTTCTAGATGACGAGGAACAAAGACTTGCTTTCTATCAGCGTCTACCTAATGCTCGTTCGGTTCCTCAGATCTTTATTGATGGCAAGCATATCGGCACTTACAATGATCTTATGAAAATTGCTGATAAGCTAGTTAAGAAACAGGGAGGGCTTCTAGAGTTCTCTGAAACCTACAAACCGTTTCATTATCCCTGGGCTGTGGAAATCACGACGCGACACGAGAAAGCCCACTGGATTGAGGATGAGCTTGATCTTTCTGAAGATGTTTCTGATTGGAAGAGCGGTAAGATTACTGCAACTGAAAAAGAGTACATCACGAATATCCTTCGTCTCTTTACTCAGTCTGATGTCGCCGTAGGTCAGAACTATTACGATCAGTTTATTCCTAAGTTTAAGAATAACGAGATCCGTAATATGCTTGGGTCTTTTGCCGCACGCGAAGGCATCCACCAGCGCGCGTACGCTCTCTTGAACGAGACTCTTGGTCTACCCGATAGTGAATATCACGCATTCCTTGAATACAAGGAGATGGCTGACAAGATTGATTATATGATGAAGGCGGATACAAACACTCTTAGAGGACTTGGATTGTCGCTGGCTAAATCAGTATTCAATGAGGGAGTAGCTCTCTTCGCGTCGTTTGTAATGTTGTTGAACTTCCAGCGTTTCGGTAAGATGAAAGGTATGGGTAAGGTCGTAGAATGGTCTATCCGTGACGAGTCTATGCACGTTGAAGGCAACTCAAAGCTCTTCAAGACGTTCTGTAAAGAGCACAACCGTGTCGTTGATGACGAGTTCAAGAAAGAAATCTATGAGATGTCTCGCCATATCGTAGATCTTGAAGATAAGTTTATCGAGCTTGCTTATAACCTTGGAGAAATTGAAGGTCTTGAAAAATCAGAAGTAAAGCAATATATAAGATATATTGCAGACAGAAGATTGCTACAACTTGGAATGAAGCCAAACTTCAAGGTTAAAGACAATCCACTTCCTTGGCTGGAGTGGGTATTGAATGGCGCAGATCATACTAACTTCTTTGAGAATCGAGTTACTGAATACGAAGTAGCTGGATTGTCTGGCAACTGGGATGATGCATACGCCGCATAAGGTGAGCACATGATCGATCAAAAGTACTTTAAAGCTGTAATCGACAAACTCAAAGAAGAAGGTAAGTATCGAGTCTTTAATGATATTGTTCGAGAAAGGGGCAAATTTCCTAAAGCTACTTGGTACGGTAAGTACTCGCCAAAGTCGATCGTCAACTGGTGCTCAAATGACTACCTTTGCATGGGTCAAAACCAACACGTGATTGACGCTATGCAAACTGCATTAGATAAAACAGGGAGTGGGAGTGGAGGTACTCGCAATATCGGCGGCACCTCTCACTTTCATGTTACTCTCGAAAAAGAGTTAGCGTCACTACACAAGAAAGAAGCATCGCTCCTTTTCAGTTCTGCTTATGTCGCCAACGAGTGGACACTTATCGCTCTAAGTCGAATCATTCCGAATATTTGTTTTCTATCTGACAGCAAAAACCACGCTTCGATGATCATGGGAATGAATCATAGTAAAGCGGCTAAACTTGTTTGGACTCACAATGACCTAGTTCATTTAGAAGAATTGATTCAAACAGCGATCGCCCGTAATGAAGTGCCTTGTATAGTATTTGAGTCAGTTTATAGTATGGACGGCGACGTTGCTCCTATAAAAGAAATTTGTGATTTGGCCGACGAGTATAATGCTATCACATATATAGATGAAGTACACGCGGTCGGCTTGTATGGAAACACAGGAGCGGGGTATTGTGAAAAACTCGGAATCGTAGACAGAATCGACATCATCAACGGAAC
>CALBDR010000490.1 GCA_937927525.1 uncultured Candidatus Melainabacteria bacterium | reverse complement strand
GTACACAAATGCTATGGAAGCGCTGAGTGTAGTGTATGATGTTAAAGAGTTAACAGACCTTGAGTGGCTAACAGATAAAACAGAACAGTGGTGTCAAGAACGTGCTGTCTATCTTGCAATTATGGACTCGATCGGAATCCTTGATGGAAAGAGTGATCAAGACAAAGGTGCGATTCCAGACATCTTATCAGACGCATTGTCAGTGTCATTCGATACACATATTGGTCATGACTTTCTCGAAGATGCAGAAGAACGATTTGAGTTCTATACACGTAAAGTAGAAAAGCTCCCATTCGATCTTGACTACATGAATAGGATCACTAAGGGTGGTCTTGAACGCAAGACATTAAATATCATCATGGCAGGTACAGGTGTTGGTAAATCATTGGCAATGTGTCATATGGCTGCTGCTAACATTACAGATGGAAAGAATGTTCTCTATATTACCATGGAGATGGCCGAAGAGAAAATCTCTGAACGGATTGATGCGAACCTGCTGAACGTCAACATTGCTGAGCTTGAAAGTCTTCCGAAACAACTGTACGATCAGAAGATTGAGAAACTCAGAGGAAAGACTGCTGGTAAGCTGATCGTTAAAGAGTATCCAACTGCTCAAGCTGGTGTAGGTCACTTCAGACACTTATTGAATGAGTTGAAGCTCAAACGTAACTTTATTCCAGACATCATCTACGTTGACTACTTGAACATCTGTTTATCACAACGTATCAGAGCAAGTTCGAATGCAAACAGCTACACAATCGTTAAAGCGATTGCAGAAGAGCTTCGTGGTCTTGCTGTAGAGAAGAATGTTCCAATTGTATCAGCAACTCAGTTAAACAGATCTGGTTACACGAACAGTGATCCTGGTCTTGAAGATACATCAGAGTCGTTTGGTCTACCAGCAACCGCCGACTTAATGATTGCGTTGATCTCAACTGAAGATATGGAAGCTCTGAATCAGATTATGGTCAAGCAGCTAAAGAACAGATACAATGACCCATCTGTCAACAAGAGGTTTGTTATCGGTGTTGACCGTGCTAGAATGAGACTGTATGATGTTGAACAATCTGCTCAAGCCGATGTCCTCGATGGTCCAATCCTTGGTGCTGACTACGAAGACAGTATGAACGAAAAGTTCTCGCAACTCCAGTTCTAAACTTTCTACGATCTCCTCGTAAACCCCTGCTTCGCCAGGGGTTTTTTATTTTCAAAAAGTCGTTGTCTATTTCAACAATAGTTGGGATAATGTTTATATTGAATGAGGAGATAGAAATGACTAGATTTGAAGTAAGAGTAACAGGCAAAGACACAATGTACCGTGAGTCTTTCATTCTTTTTGGAACTAGTAAGTTGCACGCGATGAAGCGTGGCATTGAACTTGCTCGTAAATGTGATAATGTAAAAGGTGAGATCCATGCGACTGCTCGGATCATCCGTGACGAACCATTCACTCCAGGGA
>CALBDR010000489.1 GCA_937927525.1 uncultured Candidatus Melainabacteria bacterium | reverse complement strand
ATCTTCATCTGCTGTAAATCCTGACCACTTAGCTTTCAATGCTTCAAATTCAGCTGAGTCTTTAGGGATCTGTTCTTTATCTCTTAAATACTCGAAAGTAACTTCATCAGCTGCGATCATACCACTTGTAGCACCAGCTTCAATCGCCATATTACAGATAGTCATACGCTCTTCCATGTCTAGATCAGTGATAGCATCACCAGTATATTCAAGAACATATCCTGTACCACCTTTAAAGCTGATTTTCTCAATAATCGCAAGAATAATGTCTTTAGCATAAACACCTGGTTGGCGCTTACCAGTAACATTAATCTTCATAACTTTAGGTTTTTTAAGTAATAAACATTGCGAAAGCATCGCCCCAGCATTAGCTGTAGTACCTATACCTAAAGCAAAACACGCAAAAGCACCATTAGTACAAGTATGACTATCACCACAACAAAGTGTAGTACCTGGCTGCACGTAACCTCTCTCTGGAGCTACGATATGGCAAATACCATTCTCACCGATATCGAAATGTCTAATACCATGTTTTTTTGCCCATTTTCTTAAAACGCTTGCTTGAATAGCTGTAGCAGTATCCTTAGCTGGAGCTACGTGATCATTAATCGCCAAAATTCTAGTCGGGTCAAAGATTCTACCATCAAACTCCTCATCAATTTGGATAGCACCCTGGGGAGTAGTAATCTCGTGAGCAACAATTCTGTCCATGAAAATTAAATAGTTATCACCCGGTAATTCTTCTACCGTATGTGAGTCCCAAACTTTAGCAAAAAGAGTTTTTCCCATAATATTAGGGCTATTTTAGCAAATTTGGGCTGATTAAATTAAGTTAATCATTAAGCTTATTACAAATTGTTAGCATTACTTTTGTTTAAATAATATGAAAACATATCCACTTTTGCTATTGCAGTATGTAAATCAAGAACTCAACAACAAGGGCAAGGTTTCTTTATTTGAAGCCCCAAAATCCAAGAAAACTTTGAGTCGAAAAAACATTAAAGCTTATCTAGCAAGAAAAACTTTAATCTCGCAAATACGCGAACAAGATTATCAAGATGCTATTCAAACTAGAAAGTTTAATGATCAAGAAAGAAAAGTAATTAAAAACATTCATCAATCAGATGAAAATATAACAAAAGCCGAGGAAATTTTAGAGAATGTTGATCAATTTGTGACAAGATTTTCAGAATTAGACTCATTTATGCATTTAAAAGAGATTAATAGCGAAGATCTACAATACAGATTTTATGGTGCTGCTCGAAATTTAACAGAAGCCTTAATTTTAAAAGAGTTGGATGAAGCTTCGGAAAATATTAAGTTTCTTGGCTTAACAGTTCGAGAAATCTTTGATAGTAAAGAATTTAAAGAAAGCTTAGAGAATAAAATTAAAATAATGAGAGAAAAACTATTACTAATGAATCCTGATATTAGTAGAGAACTTGGAATTCATGAACAGTTCCCGATTCGTGAAAAGCTTGTAGAGCAGTTTGAAGGAATAATCAAAGATTTTGAATTACTTGAAGACGAAGAAGGTAAGCCAAAAAAGATTTCTGCAGAAAAAGAGCCCAAAAAGTTTGCAGAATTAATAATGCATCTATTTACTGGAACCACAAAAGAAATCGCTGAATCATTTAATGAAATTGTAGAAGCTGCTCTAAATCATATCGAAGAGAACAATTTAGGCATAGCCAAATACATAGACGGCTTTCTAAAAGACATGTTTAATCTTATGAAAGTTCCTATCCTTGAATATAAAACTTAATCCAAAATATCATCAAGCTCAGCTGAAATTTCTTTAGAAGCTTCTTCAAGAAATTCTTTCTCTTCCTCGATAAACTCTTCAGTCTTTTTAGCAGCTGCTTTAAATTCTTTTTTCTTAGCTTCAATATCCTTAAGAGTAGTTTTGCCCTGTCCCTGAATCTCAGTTAACCAAACCTGAAACTGCTCTAGCCAAGTCATGGCTTTAGCTGGCTGAGCATTAACTTCTTGTTTCACTACTTCTGCAGTTTCACTAAGAGTTTTTTTAGCCTCATTTATAGATTCATTTGCAAAAGCAGGTAAAGATAAAAGTACTAATGCAAAAGCATAAGCATTTAATTTCTTATACATAGTTATTAATCCTCTAAATCAGCTGATATAGTTTCTTTCTGTGCTTTTTTAGCTTCAATCTTTGCTTTGATTTTTTCAGCCCTAGTATTCAATCTATCTTTAGCGTTAGCAACTCTTTCATCAAATTTCGTATTTGCAGCTTCTCTTCTAGCAGCAATCTTTTCTTCTAATTCTTTTCTTTTAGCTAAAATCTCTTCTTCTGTCGCGCCTTTAGCCTTCATTCTTTCTTCCAAATTAGCAAGTCTATCCTCAATTCTTTCATCAGCGACAGCAAGCTTTGCTTCTCTTCTAGCTTTAGCTTCCGCAATTTTAGCTTCTCTTTCTTGTTTTTTAGTTTCTAGCCAAACTTGGAATTGCTCTAACCAACCTTCACGTTTTTTAGAAGCTTCAGTATTAATTTCTTGTGACTGCACCTGAGTAGCCTCAACTTTCTCTTCAATGTTTTCAATTTCTTCATTTGCACTTACTGAGCTTGCAGCAAAGCTTCCTATTAAAGAAAGTGAAACTAATAACTTAGAAATTCTGTTCATAATATTAATGATGCTAGCATAAATCATTTCATAATGACTAAGATCCAACAAGTTTAGATAGTGACGCTAAATCTATACTAGCAAAAAACATAATAGGTAATCTTAAGGCTTCTAAATTTAATTTTGAAACCATAGGGAACCAAGAAATATCTAACACTCAATTAGTCGACAAATATATATCTTTGAAAACTAAAGAACTAATTTTTAATCAAAGCATTAAATAAAAGAAGCTAGTTAATATATTGTAAAATCTATAAGGATGAAGATTTCCCTTAACTGGCTTAAAGAATTTGTAAACCTTAAAGATATTTCTTTAGAAGACTTAGTAGAAGAATTAACTATGAGAGCTTTTGAGGTTGAGGATATCAGTACTTTTAATGATAATATCGATGAGAAAATCGTTTTAGGTGAAATCCTAGAAATAACCCCACATCCTAACGCAGACAAACTTCAAGTCACGAAAACTGCCATCGGTTTTAATGAAGATGGTTCACAGAATATAAAGCAAATCGTCTGTGGTGCAAAGAATATTAAAATAGGGCAGAAGATTCCAGTAGCTACTTTAGGAGCCAAGCTTACTAATATTAAAGGTTTAGAAATCGCGATTAAAGAAAGTAAAATTCGTGACGTGGAAAGTTCTGGCATGCTTTGCGCTGCCGAAGAAATCGGCTTAAGTGAAGATTTCGTAAACTCGATAGCAGAAGAACAAGGTGACGGAATTTTTATTTTATTTGAACCTGATAACTCTAGAATTCCTGACAGAGCTAAAGATTTCAAAGTCGGCACTAAAATCACAGAAGTTTTAGATATTAAAAAAGACTTCGTTTTAGATATTGGGGCGAGAAGTAATAGAGGCGACGCTCTTTCGCTAGAAGGACAAGCAAGAGAAATTGCAGCATTATTTAAACAAGAATTAGTTAAGAAAACTCCGCCTCAGCTTGAGACTTATGAAAAAAAAGAAAACTTCTCAATTAAACCAGAAATCACTTTAGAAGACGAGTGTAGTCTTTTCTATACTCTTGCAGTAGAAGGAATAGAAGTTAAAGAATCACCTCAGTGGCTTAAAGACAGACTTACAGCTGTAGGTATGAAAACTATAAACAACCTAGTCGATATTAGTAATTACGTTCATCTAGAATTAGGGCAACCTATGCATTTCTACGATAAAGATAAACTAAGTGGAGACAAGCTTTCAGTAAGGTTTGCCCAAGCAGATGAAAAAATCAAATGTCTTGATGAAAAAGAATATGAATTAAATGAAGCAAACCTCCTTATCACCAATAAAAGTGATAAGGAAGATACTCCAGTGGGAATCGCTGGTGTTATGGGTGGATTCGATTCTCAAATCACTGAATCTTCAAAGAATATAGTTATCGAATCAGCGATCTTTAAGCCTGCAACAGTTAGAAAAAGTTCTAGATCAGCAGGAATAGAGAGTGAAGCTAAGAAGCGCTATGAAAGAGGTGTTGATAAAATCAATACAAAAAAAGCAATCTTAAGATCACTTGAATTGATTTCTGAGCTTGCAGCGACTGACTCTGGGATTAAAATTGGTTCATTAGAAGTAGCTGGCGATGAGGAGATTCATAGAAACACAGTTGAGCTTGATTTAGAAAAATTAAACAAATTACTAGGACTTGAGCTTTCTATGGTTGAAGTAACTGAAATTTTAAAAATGCTTGACATTGAGTTTTTAGGAGTGAATACTTTCTCTGTACCTAGTTACAGAACAAATGACATCACTAGAGAAATCGATTTAATCGAAGAGATAGCTAGATTATACGGCTATAATAATATCCCAGTAAAAAAACCTGCGATGTTAGATTTCCAGTCTAATAAAGACTTTAATAAAGTTAAAGACACCATGAACGCTAAGACTTTAGTTAAAAACACTATGATAGCGAACGGTTTCTCACAAGTAATTCTAAGTAGTCTTGTCGGCGACTGGGCTATACACGAGAATACTAAGACTGTAAAAATGTTAAACCCACTTTCTAAAGAGTATTCTGTCTTAAGAAACTCAATGTTACCTTCACTACTAAAAGCAGCTCAAAAAAACTTTGCTAGTGATAAATCTAAAGATATTAAAATCTTTGAAATTGGTAAAACTTACACTGTAAAAGCGAGTGAAGAAATAAAATCTGAAGATGTTAATGAAACTGATAAGTTTGCTTTTACGATTATTAAGCAGGAGAAGTCTTGGCTTGATGAGTATAAAACTAAAGTAGAAGAAAAAGATTTCTTTGAACTTAAAGCTATAATCGAAAAGATCTATAAACCAGCAAGTTTTGCTGAAATTAAATCTAGCGAAGGTCTCTATAGCTTCATGCATCCTGGTATCGCAGCAAATATCACATACCAAGGTAGAGGAATAGGCTATCTTGCAAAAATTCATCCAGCTATAGCTGAAGAATGGGATCTTCCAGTAAATACCTACTTTGCAGAATTAAATCTACCAAGAGTGATTAAAAGTAAATTCAAAGAACCGATTAAAAACCCAGTAATAGAAAGAGATATCACAGTCGACATTAAGAGTCCTGTGAGCTTTAATGAAATTACGAATACTATAAGAAAAGTCAAGTCTAAAGACTTGCTAGATATCAAATTAATTGATATTTATGAAAGTAGTTACACTTTAAGAGTTCAATGGCATTCAGTCAAAGAACTAAGTAGAGAGCATGTAGATGCTGAAGTAAATAAAATCAAGGAGTTCATGACTAAAAACTTGGATGTTGAATTTAGGGTTTAATGACATTTAATATGCTACTAAATAAAAAAATCTTAATCACGATAGCTTCGATTTTATTTGCACTAGTGTGCTTGAGTTATTTATCAGCATTAAATACCATATTCATTAATGTCTCGATCTTAAATTTACTAATGGGTGAGCTAGCTTTAGCTTTCTTACTGAATAGCCTAATCTTCCCAACTGCAAATAACAAAAGAGTTATAGAGTTATCTACTAAATATTTAATCATCACTGCTGGCTTTTTCACATTAGTTGCATTCTTACCAAGTTCTAGTGAGCAAGAAGTTTTCAGTTACTCTAACTATAAAGCTGGAATTCCACTTAGTGTCTCCGTTAATTCATACGCGCTACTACTTACTAATATCTTTGCTTGTTTATATTTATTCCTAAATCAAAAATTAAAAACTGTCAAAGAAGAAAAAGTTTTCTATTCATATAAAAAATCTGATATCGGCTCTAAAATCTGGGGTGAAGAAAAAGATCCCGAGAAATTAGAAAAGGCTGTTAAATCAAAGGAAATGGCAAGTGAACTTAAAAGTGAAGTAAATGAAATCTTTGATATTTACTTAGAACGTTTCCATGAAGAAGAACATAATGTCGACCAAAAGCTAGAAAAGTTAGAAAATGCTCTAGTAAAGGCTATTAACCCTAAAATTGCAGCTGCACTTTGTTTAAATGAAGACTTTGAGAAGTTAGAAGATACAGTGTTTCACTGGGAAGGGATAGAAAAAGAAAATCTTTCAACTTTATTTCAAGACTTCGATAAAATCTCAACAGAATCCGGCACAGGAAAACTTTGTCAGTGCTTAATTAATATGAATGAGACTTGGTACATGATTGCGCAGTATCGTGGTATGTATTTAGTCCTCAAGTCACGTGAAAATGAATTCTCAAACCTACTTGATGTTTCATATAAAGTTTTTAAAACATTAGGCTAGGCCTTGAATTTAAAGTTAAGCAGTGTTCTCTTGATATAATTAACGAAGAAAATGATTAACAAGCTTCTCGAGTTAGTAAAAAAAGCAAAAGCTAGTGACTTACATATCACCCCGAATGAACCTCCTGTTCTTAGAATAAATGGTGTGCTTAGAAGAACTGAAATGCAGCCACTTAGTCCTGAGCAAGTAAAATCTATTTGCTATAGCTTTTTAAGTGAAGAACAAATTAAAGAATTAGAAACTACTTTTGAGATTGACTGTGCTTATGGTGTCGATGGTATCGGTCGTTTCCGAATTAATGTCTATAAAGATAGACTCGGTTATAGTGCTGCTCTAAGAATGATTAGCTATGAAATCCCGACCATAGAAGATCTAAAATTACCAGATGTAGTAAAAAGGTTAGTTCACTTACCTAGAGGCTTAGTTTTAGTAACTGGACCTACTGGTTCCGGTAAATCTACAACGCTTGCTGCGATGGTGGATTGGATTAATAGTAACCGTGCGGAGCACATACTTACGATAGAAGATCCTATCGAGTTTATTCATAAATCTAAAAACAGCATTATCAACCAAAGAGAAATTGGTAACCATACACACTCTTTTTCTAATGCTTTAAGAGCTGCTCTTAGAGAAGATCCTGATGTAATTTTAATCGGTGAGATGAGAGATTTAGAAACTATCTCACTAGCTATTAGAGCTGCTGAAACTGGCCACCTAGTCTTCGGTACTTTACACACGTCTTCAGCTGCTTCTACTATAGATAGATTAATCGACGTCTTCCCTGCTGACCAACAAGCTCAAATTAGAACACAGTTAAGTAATTCACTTAAAGCTGTTTTAAGTCAAACTTTAATGCCTAATCGTCAAGGAAATGGCAGAGTGCTTGCGATGGAAGCGATGTTAGTTACCTCTGGTATCGCTAATCTGATTAGAGAAGCGAAAACTTCTCAGATATACTCAGCTATCCAAACCGGTAAAAATGTCGGTATGCAGACTCTAGAGTCTTCACTTGCAAATCTTTATAATAATGATCTAATTAGTCTCGATGACGCTATGGCTAGAAGCTCTAAAGTAGATGAACTTAAGAATTTAATTGGTAATATAGTCGCGGCTTAGTTTCTTAAGTCTTAGGCGCCATAGGCGCTCAGTCTGCTAAAATCTTAATTCGGTATGGATATATTTGCTCTTCTCGGAATAATCATTTCATTGTTAATGCCTTTTGCATTATTTGCGATTTATCTAGTCTTCTTAAGCCCAGGAAACCTGGTCGACTGGCAAATGAGATTATTTTTAAAGCTCGGCTTAATGAAAATCGATAATTTAGATAAAGCAGCTATCCAGCCTAACAGCATCGATGTTCACATTGGTACTCACTTCGCGCGTCAAAGAGAAGACGGTAGCTTCGAAGAATTTGATGCTGATGAAATAATTCTTGCTCCTGGGGATTTCGTTCTAGGGACTACACTTGAGTATTTTTACTTCCCAGCTAATTTACACGGCTACCTTCAAGGTAAAAGTTCTTGGGCAAGACTTGGTCTCTATGTAGAATCTGCTGGTCTTTTCGATAGTGGTTTTGAGGGAGAAGGTGTAGTGGAACTTACGAACCAAGGTTGCGCACCGCTTAAACTTGAATCTGGAAAACCAATTGCGCAGATGATTTATATGAGGAACTTACCTTGTTCACATCCATACGGTAAGAAAAAACACTCTAAGAGTAACTATCAAGGACAAAAAGGTGCTCGTCAGAGTGCGCTTGACTCTAGTGTAGCTACAGTTTAAACTGAGCTCATGCTCTATCATTTGCTTCATTTAGTTTTCCTAAGTTCATTATTTATAGGCTTTAATACTATCGAAGCTAAAACCGTTAGCACGCAAGAAAGCTTGGCTAAATTATCACTTGTGAATTTTAAATTTGAAGAAAAAGATGAGACTTTTAAAATCAAAAAACTTCAAGGAATAAGAACCTGGAAAAAAGATGGAATTAATGTAATTAGGTTTTTAGCTCAAATAGAGCCAGCTAATTCACTAGGAGTAAATCCAGGTTTATTTTTATCACTTCATTTACCACTGACTGAAAATTATGAAGAGAAAGTTTTGCAAAAAATCATTGACAAATATTTAAAAGCAGAAAATGCTTATTCCTTTTCTTTTACTAAGCCAGTTATAGCTAAAACTAATAATTTTACGAATGATGAATCTGGCATAGAAGAGATTTATATAAGTGATTTAATCATAACCAAGAAAAATAAAAGTAAATCATTTCTAAGTGAATTACTTTCAGAAAAAGAAGCTTTAGCCATTACACAAAAAAATCCTTCTAATACTTTTCTCTATGCCAAATCTCGCCTTAAAAAAAGACAAGTTTTAAACGAACTCAATATCATAGACTATAGGTCTAATAAAACCCTAATGGGGCAAATCTTTAATGCAAACAAAGATAAAATCGAAAAAGCCCACAAAAATTTCAAAGAATTTAAAGTAGAAAGCTTTTACTATAAAAGATTTCCTATTAAAGCTTCTGCCACTAAACAAACCAAACTCTTTTCTGAAGCAGCAAATAGATATAGTGATATTTTCAACTTTGTCACTATAAATGATGGTGATCAAAAATTAAAATTACAAATTCCATTACTGCATGACTCAGATATCAATCTAGCTGCAATTCATAAATCAGAAACTATTTTAGTCTCTATTTTCAAATCAAAAGGTCCATATATGGCACTTGTAAAATTCCCAAATGAGCCACATGAATTTCTAGCATTTATCTCAGCTGGGACACTCTATGACAAGTCTTACACGAAAAACTATAACGATGCATCAATAGAAGATATTTATTTTTTATCGATACGCAAATTTGACACTTTATCCTGCGATGATATCTACTGTATAGCAGGGAAAGTACTTGGAAATATCCCTGTTATAAAACTTAAAATCACTGACAAAAAAACAGGTGAAACTAAAAAATACACTACTTCGCTAGGAGCTTATGAAAATGAGGGAGCAGTTATTACTTACCTGACAGCTTTGAGTATTGATGTCGGGGATACTATTAAAGTTTCACCAAAGATAGCTGATAATTATAAAAACTATCATTTGGGCTCTGGACTTGCAGGAAAAGGGGCTGTAGATGCAGCCTATAACCAAGAAGGGCATGAGATTATGTTTTATATTCACGAAGAAAACTAAGGACTCAAAAGCTTCATCTTCTCAAAAAACTCACAGCGCTCTACGAGCGCTATCACATTCTGAATAAATAATTTCTGATACTCTTCAGTATTAATATTCTCAGTCCAGAGTATTAAAGCCGCTTCGTGATTATCCTCATAGTAACGTTTACGGATACCCTGGTGTTTAAAATCATACTTTTCATAAAGCTTCTGGGCTTTAACATTTGAGATTCGAACTTCTAAAGTTAAACACTTAACTCGGTTTTGCATCGCATAAAAGATTGCGTAAGCAAGCAGAGTTTCTGCAACTCCCTTTCTGAGATACTCCTGAGCTGTAGCTACAGTAGTAACATGCATTTCATCAATAACAATCCAGCCTCCTATATAACCTAAAACTTCAGTATTGTTCTTCACAAGAACTCTATAATTCCCAACACTATTCTTAATTTCAGCTAAAAAATTATCTCGGGTCCAGTGAACTTCACCATAAGCAGCCGCTTCGATTTTTACGACTTGATCTAGATCAGCTTCTGCCATTTTTCTGGTCTCATACTCAGGCTTTAATTTAAATAAATCCTTAAAATCAAGCATAGCTATATTTTTCACTCCAGCTAGGCTCTATTTCATTTAAAGGACCAGTAACAAAATCTCTAGTTAACATACGTGGATGCGGAATACACAAATCATTTGTGTTCACTTCTAAATTATCATAGATAAGAATATCAATATCTATCATCCTTGCATACTTCCTTCCTCGACTCGCCCTTTCCTTATCAATTTTAAGCTCAACTGTTTGAACAGCCTTTAATAAATCTAAAGGCTCAAAGCTGGTTTCAATTTTTACAACCCCGTTTAGAAATTCATTAGGACCAGCTTCTTCTATAGCTGGATTTGCAAGCCAGGAAGATTTCTTTATTATTTTAATTTCTGGATAAGCATCTAAGCACTTTAATGCCTGCTCTAAATTTAGTAATTTATCGCCGAGATTTGAGCCAAGTGATAGAAAAGCAATGTGCACTATAATAAGCATTATAGGAAATATTGACATACTAGTTGTAATTTTTTATTCTCTTATAGCTTTTCTTCTTGCCTTATTTTTTGGCAGTTTTACTAGTGTGCTGATTTATCGTATACCCAGAGAGCTTTCTATCCTCAATCCACCTTCTTTTTGCCCGCATTGTAATAAATTTCTGAAAGCCTGGCAAAAAATTCCTATCGTAAGTTATCTTTTCCTTCAAGGCAGGTGTTTTTTCTGTGACGCTTCAGTCCCATTTCGCTATTTTTCCTTGGAGTTACTCAGTGGATTTTTGGCTTTACCATTTATTTTCAAACTCATATTCCTCCCGATTAAAGCATTTATCGAAGTCGGTATTAGTCCTGCTGAGTTATCCCTAAATTTTCTAAACTATATCTTCATATTAAGCTTTATATCTATCGGTCTAGCCTCAGCATTTATCGATAATGACACCGCCAAAATTCCACATGCACTTAGTTATACCGGAATTTTACTTGCTTGTGTTTACGCTAAATTCTTCCTCGGACAGAGTTTCATGATGATACTACTGACTTTAGGTCTCTGTTTTTTACTTTTCGATGCATTTAATCATTTTGCTAACAAAATCGTTTATAAAAAACACGCATTACCAATCTGCCCCGGAGCTATTAGCTTTAGACTGAACTTTTTAGAGAAACATGTAAGTAAAATGTACATTTTATGGTTAGCAGGCTTAGCTATTTTATTTATACTAAGTAAACTTTCATATATCAAAATTCTTTTAGCTTATCTTGGAGCTTCATATATAGTGAATGAGATCTTTATAGATTTCTTGGCATTTAATCTGCTAAAAGATAAAATCACATTTAAGGTTCTCCAAGAAAAATATAAATATCATCAATCCGCAGATTTCTTTGAAGATAAAAAAATTGACTTTACTAATCTAAAAAATGCCTGGGGTGGTGGCGACACTGCATTTATAGTTTTAATCGCAACATTTGCTGGCTTGCAGCACTGCTTTTTAAGTATCAGCATAGCTTTTACATTAAGTTTAATCGCACATTTTATATCTAGAAAAAATTCAAAAGAAATTCGTCTCGGTCCAGCACTCACATTTGCTTTATTTGTTGCTATGATACTAACAGTTTGAATAGGAATCAGACTATTATCATTGATTTTAGTGCTGAGACATTAATTGTCTCAATAAATTCTGCCGTTTTTAGAAGTAATGTCAGTACTAATGACTTTTTTTTAAAATCGGCTAGAGCATATAAAGAATTAAAAAAAGAATTAACTAGTTATAAAATTAAAGGACATAGAGTAATTTACTCTTTACCAGTTAGATTTTTAACTCATCAGGTAATTCCACTCCCCCTAGAGGCTCCTGAGCTAGAAAAACTGAAACTAATCAGCATAGAGCTTGATAGAAATAACTTTACGAATAATTTTCATTTAGAAAGATTAGAAAACACTTCTCGCCTAATAGCTGGAGAAAGGATTTGTGATTTTCTTTTAATAGCTCCACAGAGAAAGGTTTTTGATACATGTAATGCTTTCAGCAAATCTGCTGGTTTAAAGCTATTTAAATTCAGCTCCAGCTTATATCTTTTCACACCAGGTACAAGAAATGACTCTGTTACAGCTTTTATAGAAGATGATCATCGTGAAATTGTTTACTGGAATGATAGGAAACCTGTAGCACTATCAAACTTAGCTGCCACAGATGATCCTGTAAACGATATTAACCGTTTTATTGATATCTACCAAAATCAATTAGAAGGCAAAGCCTTAAACATAGAAAGCATCGAAGTCTTTGGTTCCTCTGTTAACGACTATTCTTTCGGTAACATGACTTATAAGGTAAACACTCATAGTCAGTACCTGGAAATCTTAGCTGGTGAATTACCAAGAGTAGAAACATTTCCAGATCTAGCAACTAAAGTAAAATTACCAAGTGAGCCATATAAATTTGATACACCGAATGTCAGCTATCTAGCTTCAATAGTCTGCTTTGCCTTAGTGCTATTAATCGGAGTATTCACTTTCTTACAAGGCTATAGCCAAGATCAAAAATATAAAGTATTTAAATCTAAAGTCTCTAAATACGAAGATCTCATCAATGAGAAAAAGCAAATCAAAAAGAATCTTTTAGACTTAGAGAAAGAAAAGGACTTTTTCTATTCAATCACGAGAAGAAGAATTCCTTGGAATGACATATTAAGTGACCTCAGTGAATTAAGCCCAAAGGGCTTATGGATAGAGAGGATGAGCGCAGCAAAGTCTAACCTAATCATAGTAGGAAAAGCAGAAAGTGTGGAAGATGTATCGCAGTTTTCTGTGAATTTGAACTATAATTCTAAATTCTTTAAAGATGCTCAGTTAACTGGATCTAGGGATTTCATCGATGGTGAACTAGTTTTTAAAGAGTATCAGATTACGATGAAGCTTAAGTCTCCAGAGGAGAGTGGTGAAGCTGAAGCTAGTATTAAACCAAAAACTGATGAGGAAACGGAGAAAAAGCCTCCAGAACCAAAGCCAAGTATTCCTAAACTTTCTAATTAATGTCGGGAAATTTTACTTTAGCCATTTCTCACAAGTCCTGAAATCTCCAACAAGCTTTTTAGCCAAGTGAGTTACTAAATTTCCTTCAACCAAATATCTAATTTTTCTTCATCATCAAGATTTTTGAAACCAACTTGGTTATTAAGCTTAAAAGAATTAACTCGTATAAAATCAATCATAGAAAGAGTTTTACGCGGAATCGAACTATAGCAATCAACCAATAAATAATCAAAAGAAATACGCCCAGCGATATCTAAATGCTCACTTAAAAGTTCGATTATCATAGACTCTTCGATATACTCTTTATCAAAAGCCATAAAAGCTAAGTGAAAAAATTTAACTTTATCCTCTTTCAAAACATCCATAACTGGATTATCGTAAGCTTTCTTCATAATTAAACTATGGTATTGAAGCTTCTTTAAAATCTTTTGTTTATCAGCAAAATCAAAATTCTGATCAGAGTTATCATCTGCGATAGCTACAGCTAGAATTTTATCGCCTTGAAATATACCGAGTGCAAGCTCTTTATTAAGAGCCTCTTCTAATCGAGGTTTAAAATACTTTTTCATATCTTCAGTGTCTAAGCCTAGTTCACTAAAAATACCCAGATCTGTATGAAAACTAGCGATAAAAGCTAAAGCTGCTTCAAACTCTTCAAAATATAATTCACGACATTCAAACACTGATTCTTTTACTATTTCTTCCATGGTTAAAGTGCTTATTCTAGCGAATTAGTTAGTTTTTTATAAATACGATAGACTTTCTTTTAACTGCTCATCTTTTCTATGAATCACTAAAATAGCTATGCCAACAATCTTATCTAATAAAGAATCTAATTCAGGCTTATTTATTTCTTTAAAAATCTTTCTATTTACTAAAGTCTTAATCTCTTTAACATCTGAGCTAGCTTGAATATTATTAGTTATTTTTTCCAATGGTTTCACCAAACTTCCAAATAAATTAACTCTAAGAAAATAATTATCTAAAAG
>CALBDR010000488.1 GCA_937927525.1 uncultured Candidatus Melainabacteria bacterium | reverse complement strand
CCCTAAGTACCTTAGTAATTCTATGGGTTTTCAACCTAGTTCGTTCTCTAATTAAGATATATAAAGCTTTCTTATTAAAGGTATCTAAGTCAACTCTTGATCTAAAAAGTTCTAATATAGAATCAGCTACTGCTACATCCTCTTTATTAGTAAACATCTTGTCTAAGTTGCGGTCTGCATAATTCACCCACTCTTCTATGAAAGTCGATAGAGTTTCTTTATAATCCTCTCTAGTTAATTCCTTAGTTAAGTCCCTCTCATCGTCAACAATATCTAGATCTGCGCTTTTCTTATAAGCACTATAGCCTCTATTATTCTGTGCTATTAAGTAGTTGATCCCTATTTTAGTAAAGTACGAGAAAGCCTTTCCAGCTTCGCGATTAAATCTATCTATCTTTTCAGTATAGAATACGACTAATTCATGCTTTAGGTCTTCATACGGTAAATCAATATACTCACATTTATACGTATTAATTAAATTCTCTGCTAATTTATCAAAAGCTGGGAATATAGTTTTTGAGTATAATTCATCCCTTGTTGAATGGCAATCAGTTCCATTAAAACTTATTATAGCTTTATCTACTTCTTGTGTAAAGTAGTTCTTATCTTTCTTTTTCCTCGGCATCTGTCTGTATTATATTAATATTTTTTTGTATGAAAGCTACTAAATCTATAACTATATTATGAATAGAGTCGAATACGAAGCCGACTTCATCGTCTGATCTAAAGGATCCTCCCTTATCGACTTCGTTTAACTTTTTTTCATCTTCGAAAACTCTCTGATATATAACATCAATAAATTCGATTAAAGTGTCTTTTTCTTCTTGCAACTTGGCGATTTCTTCCTCTAACTGCTCTGTGACTGTAACATATCTTATTACAAGATAGCTTATAAGAACGCATAATGTACCTATAAGACTAATTACTAACATAATCTCCATCTTTAATCTTTAAAAAGTTTATTGAATAGTTCCATAGCATCTTCGGAGCTTCCGGAAGCTGGTGACTTTGTAGTATTAGATCCAGACTGTTTAGTTGCTATTGCTTTAATTTTTTGAGCTCTCCCTCTCTTCCCGTAATTCATATTAACGCTAGACTTAGCTTCTTCACCTGCTTTACCTTCCTGCTCTTTCTTCCAAGTTTCATACTCTTTTCTAGCAGCAAGAAAATCTGCCATATGAATTAGGTACGGTAAGTTACTTCTTAGCTTCGAAGCTTCAGTTCTACTGATATAGTAAGGTTTATTTGTTTCATCGTACAGTCCATCATGAATCTTTATTGCTTGAAACTCTGTCCAGTTTACAGGTACATTGTAGTATTGAAGTAAAAAGAGAGAAAGGTCAGGTGTTAATGCAAACGGAATATCTTTATTATACTCGTAAACTTTACCTAGATTCTTCCTATGCCACTCACTTTTATTAGGTAAATAGACTTCT
>CALBDR010000487.1 GCA_937927525.1 uncultured Candidatus Melainabacteria bacterium | reverse complement strand
GCACAAAGTACCGATAATGTCATCAGCTTCTGCTCGAGACACCTGGAGTACTTTGTAAGGGAAGTTTTCCTTGAGCTCTTGTTTGATCTTATTCAACGTGTCAAAGATCATGTTCCAGTCAAGGTTAGATTGTTGTCTTTCTTTCTTACGATTAGACTTATAGTACTGGAATGCTTCACGTCTCCAGTACTTCCTATCATCAGCACAGATAACAAGTTCACCGTATTCGTCGTTAAACTTCATTCTGTAGCTTCTGATTGAGTTCAAAACCATGTGTCTAATCAGGTCTTCGGAGATTTCTGGATTCCGAGGAGAGATAGATTTTAACAGGTTTGATAACATCACTTGATTCAAATCAACAAGTATCATATCACTTAGTCATCGTTAGGGACTTTGATCCAACCTTTCTTTTCCATTGTATCGACTGTGTCGTCCATTAGTCCTTGAAAAGGATGTGTCACTCCCATATTACGATATAGACTGCTCCGTATAGTTTCAATTGAAAATGCAAAATCTTTAAGAAAAGTCTCATCGTGGATTTTAAATCCATGCATAGCGAACTTAGCACACAGCTGAGCAGTGTAAAATTCTAGCAGCTCATCGACGTATTCCATTTTGTTATTAAGAAGTTCTCGTTGAAGATCCTTTGATTCTTCAATGTTAAACTTCCGCTTAACCGGAAAGTCGATAATGTTTGAGGTCTTTTTCATCTTAGTATTTAGTGCTTTCGTCATATAATGTATTTGGTGACCTTTTAACAGTTCCATCCTCATGATAGGCAACCGTATGACATTTCCATGTGACTAAGAAGTTTTGGTCTGGTCCGTAAAACATATCAGTCCATACACCTGTTTTGATATAGGACTCCATGTTAAGAATATACGAACGACACTGTTCATAGTCAGCGACAGCACGTGGTTCTTTAGTTTTCACTCGATGCTTGATTGCATTGAGCTTCTCCTTATTGTATTTGATCCATTCCTTAACCTTGGTAGGATGGAAAGGATCGTCGTCAGGTAAATTTCTTAGCGAGGGGTGAATTGACTTTTCAACTCCACCGTTATTCGCTAACCGTGTTTCTCTAGCCTTCGCAAGACGTTCGGCAGCAGCCTTTTTCTGCTCAGGCGTAAGTGTACGCTTTTTCCGATATTTTTTCACCATGAGACGATTATCCTTTGATTTTTTTTAGAAGTCAACAAAAAATAATTGTTGACATTAATTCAACTAGGCTAGATAATGTATATGTTGAGTGAGAGAGGAGATACATTATGAGTTACCATACTGCTTTGGCAGCTGGACTTGGTCCTGTGTTATCTAACAAGTATGCTGAGTATGTAGCGAAACGAGACAGAAAAATTAAAACTGGTCGTGTTGCAAAGAAAGATTCTTCTAAGACTCGAGTGTACAATGCTGAGTGGAAGTTCGAGAAGAAGTTCCCTGGTAAGACTTTAGCCGATGTTACTGAGGCTCGTAAGTTTGCCGAGAAAGTTGTCAAGTCAAAGACGTGGACTAAAATTACAGATTCACGTATCGTCCCTGTTATAGAGATGAAGAAAGATATGGGCAACTACTCTGCAACAGCTGGAGTAGCATATGGGTATGGTTTAATCAAGTTGTGTCCTCGTCATGGACTCGACACATATGTTATCCTACATGAGCTAGCACACTCTGCTGGTTACATGCATCACGACCTTCCCTTCCGAAAAGCTCTTCTAACTCTCGTGTCTCGTTTTATGGGACGAGAGGCTGCTAAGTATTTGAAAGAGTGTTTCAAGGAGCAGGGTCTAAAGATGATCGTTAAGAAGACGAAGCTGATGAGCCCTCTCGAGTGGCTAGAGAAGTACAACAAGATGGAGGCAATGCGTGCCAATTTACCAGTTTAAAGATAATGATACAGAAGAGGTCATAGAGGTCTCTTTGAGAATAGCTGAGCTCGATGAGTTCAAAAAAGATCATCCTAACTTGACTCAGATGCTGACAGCTCTTAACTTTGGT
>CALBDR010000486.1 GCA_937927525.1 uncultured Candidatus Melainabacteria bacterium | reverse complement strand
AGGGCACATGGATAAGTATCAGGGAGCTTGACTTAGCTGAGAAACAAGTTAAGAAGGTTTGTTTGAAAGACTTTGGCTATGTGTTAATTATGAAAAGAGAAATGAAAGGAGAAAAAGCAAAGTACACTATTACAGAGGTTTAAAACAGTTGTGTGGTCTAGAAAAATCATATATGAGAAAAGCTCAAGCACAAAAAAATCATATATTTTGCTCAATTAGAGCCTTTATCAAGTTGGAAATCTTTAAATTCAAAAGAGGAATTTCTTGGTATCAACAAAAATGGGATGACGATTATCTACAGGAGTATCCCGATAGCTTCCAACTCCGACCATTCTTATAAATCTATCACAAAACAATCTAATTTCGTGCTAAATAAGACTAAAGAATGAGCAATTATTTGAATTAACTTAAGTAAGTTCAGTTAAAGCTGGAACCACATCAAAGAGGTCACCGACAATACCATAATCAGCTTTCTTGAAGATAGGTGCATCTTTATCAGTGTTAATCGCAACAATAACTTTACTAGAACCCATTCCAGCAAAATGCTGGATCGCGCCAGAAATCCCGCAAGCTATGTATAAATTAGGACTTACGACCTTACCTGTTTGCCCGACTTGCATACTATGAGGAGCAAAACCACTATCTACAGCCGCCCTGGAAGCACCAACTGCAGCTCCAATATTAGCTGCAAGCTCTCTTAAAATCTTAAAATTGTCTGCATTAGACATAGCTCTTCCACCTGAAACTATGATTGCAGCTTCGGTTAAAGCTGGTTCTTTTGAATCTGACTTCACAACTTCCAAGGATTTGATTTTAGCTTCACCTGAAACTTCTAAGCTAACTAACTCTGTGCTAACACCACTAATTTCAGCATCAATTCTAACGCTATTAGGTCTAAATGTAACAAAAGACTTTTTAGCATCAGAAAGTTTAGACTTTAAAGTCATTTTATTAGAGTACATAGATCTTTTAACTTCTTTACTAGAGTAATCGAACTCAACACAATCAGTAGCTATGTTAGCTGACTCTTTAGCTGCAAGCATAGTAAGTAAAACTTCAGTATCTGGACCATGAGTGGCAAAGATAAAATCAGGACTTACCTGAGAGTAAGCTTCAGCTAATATAGCTAGATATAAATCAGAAGCAAAAACTTGTAAAGCATCTGCATCAGCAGAGAATAATTTAGCTGGACCTATAGCTTTAATGTCCTCTACTGCTCCAGTGATGTTAGAACCCAGTAAAATTGCTGATACATTTTCAGCTCCAGCTTCCTTAATCGCAAGTTTAAGTAATTCAGTAGAACCTTCTGCTAGAACTATCTTTCCAGTTTCTTTTAAACTTTCTTGTGCTTCACAATATACAAGTACGCTCATATATATATCATACCCAGATTTTTGTTAACCGTTACTTAGGATTTGGAAGATTGGGGCAATTACAGATTTTTGTAAAATTAAGCATCTCCTGAGTTTAAAAGCTCAGCAAAATCTGCTTTTTTATCAAGCAATTCTTGATAAGTACCTTTTTCTAATATTTTCCCATTCTCGAGATAAGTGATTTGGTCACAAGATTTAATAGTGTCTAATCTATGGGCGATCACCAGCACAGTTCTTTCTTCCATTAATTTTTGAATTGAGTCATAAATATATTGCTGGGATTTATTATCGAGAGCACTAGTAGGTTCGTCTAAAATCACGATAGGAGCATTACAGAGAAAGGCTCTTGCCAGTGAAACTCTTTGTCTTTGCCCAAGAGACAGGCTTTGCCCTCTTTCCCCGATATGTGTATCAAGTCCTTGAGGTAATTTCTCTACCACTTCATCAAGGAAAGCCTTAGATAAAGCTTTATTAATTTCTTCTTCCTGTTTAGCCTGGTCATTTTCTTCACAGACTACAATCAAATTTTCTCTAAGTGTTCCAGTAAATAGTAAAGGGTCTTGGCTCACAAAAGCAATATATCTTCTCAAAGTTTTCAAACTCAAATCACGAATATTTAAACCATCTATTAAAATCTCACCAGCGTTAATTTCATAAAACCTTGGGAGTAAACTAATTAAAGTAGTTTTACCACTACCACTAGGACCAACCAGCGCCATACTAGACTTAGCAGGAATATATAAATTTAGATTATTAAAGATACGCTTTGCTGCTATTTCAGAATTATTAGCAGATTCATATTCAAAAACCAAATCTTTAAATTCAACAGAAGCAGCCATCGGTAACTTCAAATCAGTATCTAAAGCTTCATCTTCCTGAGATTTTTCATCAAGTATATTAAAAACCCTTTCAGCGACCCCAAGTGCAGACTGGAATATAGTCGCTACACGCCCGAGTCTTTTCGCTGGGTCAAAAAGTAAAATACAAGTAACGAAAAATGAAGTAAACTCGCCTAAACTTATAGAGTTATTATTAACAGACTGTAAGCCAAAATAAAGAATAGCACTAATTCCTAGAGCTGCAACGATGTTAGTCACAGGTGAAACTAAAGACATAAAAAGGAACCAACGTGATTGTAATTTATACAATATGCCAGATTCTTTCTTAAAAGCAATTTGGCGCCAGTTTTCCAGATTAAATGCTTTGATAATTCTTTGATTAGCTAGAGTCTCATTGAGGAAACTTCCCAATTTTCCGATATGATCCTGCCCACCTTTACTATATTTACGAATACTTTTACCTATCTTAATTACAGGAAATGCAAAGAGAGGAATAGTAATAATCGCAAGTAAAGTTAATTTATAATTCAAAACTAAAAGCCAAGTAAATAAAAATATAGTCTTAAAACCATCATTAAAGAAATTCGTAACACTCTCAGAAAGCCATGATTGAAGACTAGTAAGGTCACTACTCACGATCGAAACTAAAGAACCAGAATCGTATTTGACTTGGTCTTTTATGCTGAGCTTATTTAAATGGGCATGAAATTTTTCGCGGATGGATTTTACGACTTTTAGCCCCCATGAACGAATTGAGAATAAGTAAGTGAATTTAAAAATAGCATCTAATGAGAATACTATGATAATCGCAAGTGGGAGAAAAGTACTAAAAGTGCTAGTGTCGACATAAAGAGCTACTTTGATATCTTCTAATTTTAGATTCCAAGCAAAAATATCAAAATTAATACCATTTGGGAATTTCTCTAATAAGAACTTCTCTAACTGAGTAGGTAAAAGTGAAAATTTACTGTTATTCGTGTTTAAAGCAGAGAGTCCATCAACTGAAACTTTAATTAGCCATGATGGAAGAATGTTGGCAAAGCCACTAAGAAACATGAAGACTAAAGAAAGCAGAAATAAAGAACCGAAGGGCTGTGCTTCTTCTCTGAGTTTTTGAACTATAGACTTTTTCGTTTCCATTAATTAGCTTAATAATAGCTTATTTCAATGATAACAATAATAAGAGGCGCGATCAAAAATTCCTTATCCGCGGAGCAAGCTCACAATAAAAAGCAGCATGGAATACTAATGTTTCAACAAGGTTATTTTTGTGGTATGGTATAAAAAAGACCGGTTTTTTTTACACCCTAATGAAAAAAACAACATTAATAAAAGTAGCAAATAAATGTCATATCAGTTTAGAAGGATAGAGAAAGCAATTGAAGAAGACTTAAAGTCTAAGATGGTTTTCATATCTGGTCCTAGACAGTGCGGCAAAACCACGATATCAGAGAATTTCATAAGACCTAATGGAGCTTATTATAACTGGGACGTAGCGAAACATCGAGAGCTAATCAAAGCTGGAAAAATTGATATAAACAAAAAAATTTGGATATTTGATGAGATTCATAAATATAAATCGTGGAGAAACTATCTTAAAGGTTTATATGATTTACACCACAAAGAACATAAAATACTGGTTACTGGCAGCGCAAAATTAGATTATTTCAAAAGAGGTGGTGACTCATTACAAGGACGTTATTTCTTTTATAGACTTCATCCATTTACTCTTTCAGAATATTTAGCTAAAAAAAATTTGCATTATATAGATTCCATTGAAAAGTTAGAACTAAATTCATCTCCTAAAATTCAAAGTGCACTTGAAAAATTAATGCTTTTAGGAGCTTTTCCTGAGCCTCTACTTTCAAATTCAGAGCGTACGGCTAAAAGATGGCGTAATTTATATGCACAGAGATTAATTAGAGAAGACATTCGAGATCTTGAAAATGTAAGTGATCTTGATAAATTAGAATTACTTTATGAGCAATTGCCAAATACAGTCTCTTCGGTTCTTTCTATCAATAGCCTGCGTGAAGATTTAGAAGTTAACTTTAAGACTGCAGCTAATTGGCTTAAAATCCTAGAGAGAAACTATGCAGTTTTTCGTGTACCCCCCTTCGGAGCTCCTAAAATTCGAGCCGTAAAGAAAGAACAAAAACTTTATATGTGGGACTCAGGAATGGTAGTAGATGAAGCAGCACGTTTAGAAAATTTAGTCGCTTTGCATTTACTAAGACTAGTTCACTGGTTTGAAGATTACGAAGGTGAAAAGTTTGAATTAAGATATTTCCGGGATACTAGGGGGCATGAAGTTGACTTTATTGTAATAAAGAATAAAAAGCCTTGGCTTGCGATTGAAGTTAAAAAAACAGCTTCAAGCTTAGATAAAAATTTAAAGTATTTACTAGAAAGAGTGAAAATTCCTTACGCCTTTCAAATCCATCTTCATGGTAATGATTCATACCGTATACCTGATATTAATGGCTCTATAGTGAGAATTATTTCAGCAGCTCAGTTTTTAGTTAATTTGCCGTGATTACTTTACTCAGGAAGTTTTATGAATAAGGCCTCATTAGTTCTCATAAAGTCTTGTTCTCGTCCGTATTCCTTTATTTCTCGCCCCTTCTCTGAAGTTCCTATAGCGTCATAGTAATACTCTCGATTTTCATTTGAAACTCGCTCCTTGTTTCCTATTACTTTTAAAAGTTCTTTAGCAAATGGAACTCTCGAAGAGGCATCATCTAAGTCAGATTTTTCTCCTCTACTATAAAGTACTTCTGAACTAGGAGCATCAAGCTTAGGTCCTTTGTATACCAAAGTCTCATTACCATCAGAATCGCTTAGCTCAATATTTTCTATAAGCATTGGTAAATTTGTATCGAAAGGAATTGTCGCTATTAAATCATCATGTGTGTATTTGATGTCAAATTCTGTATCGTAAACCTTATCTCTTAACATCTTTTCTCAACAATCTTAGTAGAAAATAACAGCACGCCGCTCAAAATAACCAGCGGGCATTTAATATAAATCAATTTAAATCCTTCAAGTCCCCATTCTCATCAAGATGAAACGGATTAAAGTCAGTATTTATATCATAATAATCTTCCTGCTCGGCTCTCTTTAAAAACACAATTATCTTTCTCGTAATAGGATAAGCTAAGCACTCCCATAAAACTTTCACGCAATAATTTACAAACATTATATGAAGAATAAGATTAGGTGGGAAATTAGGATCTCCTAAAAAGGCTAAAGGATAGAAAATTAAAGTATCCACAAATTCACCGACACAGGTAGAGCCGATAATACGAAAAGCCTGTCCTTTACCTTTAGTAAAGACCTTTAACTTCGCTATGACAAAGCTATTACAAAACTCACCACAGAAAAATGCAAGCATGCTTGCAAGGCTAACCCTAAAAC
>CALBDR010000485.1 GCA_937927525.1 uncultured Candidatus Melainabacteria bacterium | reverse complement strand
TAAAGAATGTTCCAAAGCCAGCATCCTTAACCTTAGGAGCTAGTTCCTTAGCAGCTAGGATAGTCTTGGAAGAGTGTTCGTCTGGATAATCAGATAGTGCAATATAATCTGCATTAACCTTCTTACCCATATCAATCAGTTTATCTGAATCATACATAGTTCGACCCTGCTTGTACATTTCAAAAGCAGAGTTGTCCATGATGATTGTAGAGCCGTTGGCTTTTTCTTGTTTATAGAATTCTGTATATTCCTCGTCCTGCTCAATTAGGTGAGCTAGGACGAGGTGTGTGTTTCGGTTCTTAACTAAATTCAAATGCTTCGTAGGAGCAATGTGACAAAAATCAATATGTTTCATTATAACCTTTATACTGGTAAGTCTACATCAATTACCAACTGATGCATAGGAAGAAGTACCATTTCTTTTCCAGTCTCGACCTTAGCATAAGGTCTACCACCGCGATTAATGATACCTCTGAATTCGTGAGTATACGTGTCATGGTCTCTGGAGTCAACATAAGAAATCATGTCACCAGGCTTGTAGTTGCGTTTTACATGAGCAGCAGCTAACTTAGTATAATCCATTTCTGTCAAGAAGTCGCCTGCATCTTTTTCATACGATTCCATTTGCATACTAATCTGATTATCTAGAACACTAATATTATCATAAAGTTTTTCAATAAGGTCCATAATGTCTTTGAGACTTTTTGAAGCTTCAATACTAATGTCTGCAGCTATTTGATGATTTCTACGAACATCCAACATCTTAATTTGATCATATAGATTACCCGTAGTATCTCTAATCTTAGAGACATTTGATTGATTTAGAAAATCATTTCTTAAGTCAGTTGATCGTGACGGTCCACGTCTTCCAAAAATAGGCATATTGCTCTCCTTAACTTGTAGGATAATAACAATGTGAACCGTTCTCGCCGTCTTCTGATACTTCGATCCACATCTCCCTGTTAGGGTATTTATTTGAAATGTAATTGTAGAGATCGTCCGAAATCATTTCACAAGACTTATAGTCGAGATGGATAACATTTTCATCATACAGAGATTCTAATTCTCGTTTAAAGAGAATAAACTCAATATCACGGTCATCATGAAACACTTCAATTTCAACACGGAAGTGAAACATGTGACGGTGTGGGTAACCAAGAAACTGTACATCTTTGAGACGGGGATCGGTTAGCGCTGCAGGATACTTGTGAATACCTTCTTTCTGAAACGTAACCCAAATATACTTCTTCACTTTTTTAGTGCTTTCCATGCTGCTGCTCTTATCTTTTGAAAATCATTCACTAGCTGTTCTTCTGTCTGATGCTCCTTGAGAATAAACATTTCTGTTATTCCAGAAAGTCCATCAAACTTGCCTTTGGGATAATCAAAGTGTTCCTCAAGCATAAAGTTCTTAGGATACATAACCTTAAACATTTCTTCTACTAGCTTGCAGTAGTTCCGTGCAACCATCGGATCCTTATCATTTATGATAATGTTTCCTAATGGTTCAATATCAAACACTACAAAGTGTTCTTCCCTAAAACGTTTGAGAGGATTAGGCCATTTAGTATGACCCACTTTGTAAGCAACCTTACCAGGATCCTTACGAGATTTCATCTTAACCAAATATGTATTCACAATTAAAGCTTTCTTTCAATATCCTTGGCTTGCTCCACATCATCAAATGATGGTTGTTGTATACGAGCATTAGGATTAATACCATAGTCTAAAAGAATGTTGTTGGCAACTTTTTCTTGTTGCGAATCGTCAGCGTTTCTTATCTTGTAAATAATATCATCAATATTATCAATAAACTTTTTAATAGTAAAGAAGCTTACTCGTAAAGCAATATAGATAGCAACTAGTATGGCTATTCTAGAAGCACCATACTGTACACCTATTCTAATTCCTTTACGAGTGAAGTCGATATCTCTAACTTCTGATCCTCCAGCCATCCATATCAAAAAATCAATTAGTTTGCGACCTACAAATTGAGCTGCTTCTGAAGCAATACTTTCATGTAGGTCGTTTTGCTCTATAAGATAGTTTTTGAATGACTGCATTATAAATCTCCTATGATGGAGTATTTATATTAAGAACGGTTACCAGCAAATTGTTGTTGCATCTTAATATAGTCCAAGAACTCATTCTTCACAGACGGGTTAAAGAACTGTCCACGAAGCTCAGTCGTTTGTGTGAGAGAGCTATGAGCACATACACCTCGGTTCTCCATACAACCGTGAGTAGCTTGGATATATACAGCGAGATCTTTGGAGCCAGTATGCTTAGCAATCTGATCTGCAATCATCTGAGTTAATTCCTCTTGTAGAGTACCGCGACGAGCACACCACTGAGCAATACGAGCATACTTAGACAAACCAATTACCTTTACAGATGGAAGAAGTCCAATATAACATACACCCTTAACTGGCTGGTGG
>CALBDR010000484.1 GCA_937927525.1 uncultured Candidatus Melainabacteria bacterium | reverse complement strand
GCTTATTTTTAGTCGTTGTTTGTTTATTTGTAGAAGTTTGCTTTGCTGAAGCTTGTCTAATGGCTCCGACAGCTTTCTTTTGAATCTTAGCTATTTGTTTGTTAAAAGATGTGTTGTTTCTGTTCATCGCAATGTCTTTAATAAAAGTGGGGTGTTTTTATCGCAATTTTGGACCATATCAGTTGCGTCTAACATGGCATCAGCTAGATCAGTTTTGTCTAGCCTCAGAACACCTAACCAATCCAGCTGCCTACTTTAGTAGAACCTGGACATGTTGTACAAGGTTTTTTAGTCTCTATAGGACTAGTCATGGCTTTTATTTCTTACCTAGAACCACTTCGCTCTTTTTTTTGGGCCTCTATTAATGGGCTTATTCACTGTGAAACCTGTACATGGATATATCTATCACATGCATCAGGAGGTAGAGTTGCATACCTTTTTATTTTGAGCTAGGATTTGCCTTCCACTTTATGAGATCTGTTTTAACGCATCGTCTTACTAGTCATCTCAGCTCAAAAGTTTTTATATTTGTTTCAAAGAACTTAATTTATTTATTAGAATAATACACATTTTTATACAAAAGGCAACGATTTATTATAAATACAATTAATGGGTATCGTGTTAACACCGATTTTATCATCAACATTTGGCACTCCAAGAGCATATAATCCTGGAATAGCAGAAACATATTCATGGATTCCTGTAGAAGGCTCAGAACTAGGACGTCCTCTTTATGCTCAAGCCTCTTATGTAACTAACTTTTCAGATATGTCAATTCACTTATCAGCATCTGAATTGTCTATTGGTGCTGTCACTATTAAGGATAACAACTCTGGACTAAATGCTGATGTTGTTAATATTCCAGGATATGGAATTGGATTACAAGTCCAAACTCAAGACTTAAAATCCTCTATCGATGACATTACAATTGGCGACAAGGAAGGACATTATGCTGATGTAGTTCCTCATCTGTCTGCTTTACAAGTTACTGTTACAAATCTTAATGATTCAGCTAACCTCGATGCCTTTGGCCGTTTGAGAGTATCAGAACCAAAAACACTTCTTGATGCAAAGCATCTTTATGATAAGCTGCCTATACTTTTTAGTGAAAAGCTTTCAGGTACAGCTACTTCTACTTTTTCAGCTAATGACTCTATGGTTGTTATGTCAACCAACGGTCCAGGGTCTTTTGTAATAAGACAGACTAAATATCACTTTAATTACCAACCAGGTAAATCTCTTCAAGCCTTCTTTACAGGTAAACTACACCCTCAAACAGGTATTACTAAGAGGATGGGTCTATATCAAAGTTTATCAGCTGCATCAACTGTGCCTACTGATGGAATTTATTTAGAAGTTACTGAGAGTGGTCCGTGTTTTCATATCACAAAAACACAGGGCACACCCCATTCCATGTCATTTCCTCAATCAGCTTGGAATGTAGATAAACTTGATGGAACTGGTCCTTCAGGTCTTACTGTTGCAATGTCAGCAGCCCAAATATTTGTAATTGATTATGAGTGGCTAAGTCTTGGTAGAGTGAGATTTGGTTTTATGTTAGGTGGCAAGACCCACTATGCACATTATGTCAATCACATTAATGATCTTGATAGACCTTATATTACATCCCCTAACCAACCTGTAAGATACGAAATAATTCAAACTGGACCTACACCTGGTAGTATGCACCATATATGTTCTACTGTAATGATTGAGGGCGGGGAAGAAGATATAGGTAAAGCAATAGCAGTTTCAGATAGTGAAGTGACAAGTATTGGTACAACAGCGAAAGCGCTTTTAGCAATAAGGCTTAAAAAGACAGCACATGATTCATCAGTTATCCTTAAAAGCGTAGAAGCCTTAAACACAGGTGGTAACCCTGGCATGTACGAAGTTATTCTAAACCCTACAATTACTGATGGAGCGTTTACGTGGGTTGACTTACCTGATACAGCTATCCAATACTCTACTGGAGGTGCACAAATATCTGGCGGTTTTACATTTTTTAAAGGGTTTTTGGGATCAAATTTAGGCGGAAGCTCAATGTCTCAAGCATTGCCTGTTCCAGGTGAAATAGCCAAGCTTGGTATAGATATAGATGATAAATCTGATATTTTAGTTCTTGCAGGAAGAGCTTTTGCTAATAATGCCACAGCGAGTATGGTAGGAATAGCAAATTTACTTGAGAGATCTTAATAAATAATATAGCTATGGCACAATACACCACAAAGCGTAAATACACTAAAAAGCCTACAACAAAGCTTAAGAAGACTGTTAAGAGAGTTAAAAAGGAAACAGTAGAAGCTGTTGAAGCTGTTGCTGAAGTACCTGCTGCTACAATTCCAGTTGTTAAGTCTTTCTGGCAGAAGTGCGTTGATTGGGTTAAAGGTTTAGTCAGCTAATTTATCTTTTAGCTTTTGGTACTCTTCGTAATACCAATCCCTCTGATCACAGACATCCCAGAAGTCTTTCATATTAAGCTCTAGAAGTGTTTCCAATTGCCTAATTTCTTTTCTCAAACTCACATTCACTTCACTAAAGAGTTTAATATCTCTAAAGCATCTCTCTAGTTCTTTTCTCAGATCTTTTATGATCTGATCTTTATATTGTTCATCAATCATTCCCATTTTCTTTCTTTAACCAAGGTTTTTTTAATTTAGTACCATCAATAAAGCAGGGTGTCTTCCAATAATTATCTTCATTGACAGCAGGCTTTACGATTTTGTCTGTTAAAGTAGTACACCCAGTTACCATAATTGTTAACGCAGATATAATTACCTTTTTCATGGCTTAACTCAGGATTTATTATCTTTTCTCCACTCATAACCAATACTCTCTAAACAGATTCGAGCTTTATTGCCCAGTGCTTGAAGCCCGTGCCAATCTTTTTGATAGAGCTCTTCCTTCATTTCATAACATTCCCAGATGTTAATAAGAGTCTCTTTCATTAGTTTGTTAGCTCTATCTAATTCATCATTAGCTGTTTCTAAGATCTGACTATGCATTTTATAATAGTCTCTCTCTTTATAGATCTCTTCAATTTGGTTACAAATTTTATCAACCTTCTCAGAAGGAGCTTCTAGCTTTTTAATTTTATCCTTCAGCTTTTCATTCTCTAATAC
>CALBDR010000483.1 GCA_937927525.1 uncultured Candidatus Melainabacteria bacterium | reverse complement strand
GGTCATTGAAGCGACCTTCAGTAAAATGTACGACTTCTGGTTGACCACCATACTGACCATACATCGGGTGTACACGAGGACGTTTTACTATGATGTAGTTGCCTGTACCAAATCCCTCACGAGGGTTCTTCTCTAACATAGGGTCTTTGATACGACTACGACCACGGAACTCACGAGCAAAGCCTGTACCCTCGAACAACTTACTTAGCTCGTCGTCTGTCTCAGGGTAGAAGTTTGCATTGAACTCCCCTTCGGTTTCTCCGTGGAAGTCCATGTTGTCATCGTAGTTCTCTTCAAAAATGTTAGCATACTCAAGGTAGCCAGTCATGGTGACAGTTTTTGTTTTGGACATTGTAATCTCCTTTAGGGGTTTGTCCTACATAGTGTTAAAGTACAAAATGTCAAGGGGTCTCCTCAACTTTTTTTACTAGTGTACCTCTGCGTAATTTAGACCAAACGAGTAATCTACGTCAAGAGGTACATTCAACTTTGTGATTTGATTAACGGTTTTTATTGCTCCTTTCATAATATCAGCAACTTCATCTTTTGTTTCAGGCCGTAACAATACGATGATCTCGTCATGAAACTGCCCGATAACATTAAGACCACGAGACTTACAGTAGTAAACCCAACGGTCAAAGCAATACACCCCTGTACTCTGATTAAGTGTACTGAAACGGTCTTTGTCAGAGCGTAAGGAATGATAGAAACCACTGACTGGGTTTAGTAGCCAATTCTCTCCATCTATTTCACGAACTGTAAGCTCGTCTGCTACGGCTTGAATTGCCCAGTTACGCTTCCAGAATGCTTCGATCAAGTCCTTAGCCTCTTTGTGGCTCAAGCCTGTCTCACGAGAGAGCTTAGCAGCCCCTACGCCATAGGTAGCGCTGTAGTTAACCACTTTGTAATTCTTACGAAGGGCTTTGAGGCTGACCTCACCAGAGTTGTGCTTGTCAATGTCTTCTTGTGTTACCTTACCTGCATGTTTAGCTAAGTCGAGGTGGGGGTCAAACCCCTCGCGTGACATCTCTTCTACATATTTCGGGTCAAGTGGTTTCATGTAGTGACGCTTGGTTGTGTCCTCTAGTGAGGTCATGTCAGCACCACACAGTATCATACCTTTTGGTGCAATCAGACAGCCACGTATCTCTTTACCCCAAGGCTTATCTACAGATGGTAGATTAACAAGAGGTCGAGCATGTTTAAACCGTAAGGTATTAGTAAGACCTGCGATCGTGGCTTCAAGATAACCATCCTTCTCGCATTCTATAAAACTCTTTACAGTACCAATGCGATGTTTGATGACAGACAGACCCTCAAGAACATTAACCTGTGGTATCTGCTCTGCTAGTCTAGTTACAGAGAGTGTAAGTTCACCATTGTGCAGAACCTGCTCGATCTTACGCTCGTCACCTGTTGACTTATCCTTAACGTATTTGAACGTACAAGGTTCCCACCCCATAGAGTACAACCACTCTTTGACCTGATCGGTAGAGTTAGGATTAGCGTCCACGTAACTGTCAATGTAACGACAAGTCTCTGTGGTGTCTGGTAAGCACTGCCCCTTGAGGAACTCTAGCCAAGCTTCGTACCTAGCTGACATGCTACCGTCTTGCTTGTGTGTGATTTTGGGACGGTTCTTAACCTTGTACACAGGACGCTTTGGCATAGCTTCTGTAAGATACTTCACTTTGTCTTGCTCCAAGGCTTCTAGCTCTGACAACAAGCTCTTGGCTTTGGGGACATCTAGCTTCCACTTCAGACGTTCCTGATCTGCTGCACACTTCATCTTGAACATAAGATAGTGAGTGAACTTATTGCGTACCTGCTCGTCCTTGTACAAGCTCTTAAGTTTATACATAAGTTCTTTGTACAGACGGTCATTGATCTTGACATCTTCTTCACAGCGATGAGCGTAATCTTCATACGTCAGACTGTTCCAATCGTCGATCTTAGGTTTAGGTACACCGTAGTCTTCACCATAGAACTCTAGTCCATGACGAGAGCGGTGCGGGTTCAAGTACCAAGACAGAGGTAACGTATCAATCAACACCTGCTTTGGGCTAGGTTTGAACCCGATGATCTTGTGCAGAGCGGGAATGTCATAGCGGATGATATTGTGACCCGCAAGCTCGGATGCTCCCATCAATAGGCCACGCATTTCATCGTAGTCCTTTGTGCTATGAACGCCATCCTGATCCTTCCAAGACAATACGTGTATCTTGGTTGGATTAAAGCCATCTGTTTCAATATCGAATATCATCCGCTACTCCTTACCAAGATAGTTTGTAAGCATAAAGACCGTTTGAGATATGCTTTCTGTCCACGGTATACCCACCAAACCGCTCCTTACGCAAGTTTCTTAGTTGAGCACTGACAGAAGAGTGTGGATGCCCTGTCGCATCTGCAATCTCCTGTAAAGTTACATAGTCACGTTTTTCCATGTATAGACGTATTTGATCACGTTGTGTCAAAAGTCTACCTGAGTCACGATCATGCTTATAGTCGGCACCATCAAAGTATGTTTCATTTTTCATAACTAACTCCTATCTGTTATGTTCAGGGTGACCCCTGCTTCAGTTTCAATCCAGACCTTTGCCCCACAAGACAGTGGTCTATCAGGGCTATAAACTATCTTACAAGGTCCGTCAATAAAAACTTCATCGGCATATTGATTTGTCTTGCAGTTCTTCACGGTTATCGGAGGTTCCATCTCTTGTACAGGAACCTTGTTATTACGTCTTATGACGTGTTGATTTACATGTATCTTGGTTTTCACAGTGTTACTCCTCGTTTAAACAGAACTCACAAAAGTCATATGTGCTTGGTCCACCGCAGCTAACACAAGTAGTCATCTTTGTCCAGACCTTCCAATACTTATTAATCAGACGGTCATCTAT
>CALBDR010000482.1 GCA_937927525.1 uncultured Candidatus Melainabacteria bacterium | reverse complement strand
GTTCTTTTTAGACAAGCATCTCCTTCTCAATTTGCTTAAAAAGATATATCAAATTTCTACTAATTTATTCAACACTAACAGTATCCCTATCAATTCCCATCTTAATAATAGGATTCAAATAAAGAGTAAAATAAAACTATGGAAGAAAAAAGCTGCAGGGAATTATAAAGAATATTCTGATAGGCAAAGAAGCAAAGCTACTATTTAAAGCAGTTTCAGATCTTCCTTGACGTTTTAATGAAAAGTCCTGTATATTTCAATAATGAAAAAGTTTAAATTATTTATCTTGATAATCTTGATAGCTAATTTATTACTCTGTAGCACCCCTACTCTTGCATTTGACTCTAAAAATATAAATGTAGTTTCTTATCCAGCACGTGTCAATAACAGTCCAGTAGAAGACTTTAGCGTCAAGTTACGTAATAAAGAGCAAATGAAAGTTAATTTTCCAAATGAAAGTGAGTTTTTGTATCAAGTCACTTATCTCTATACTCCAGAATACTGTTCTAGAGCAAGTTTACAGAAGCAATATCCAGCTATTCCATATGAATTTACCTGTGAATTAAATAAATCAAGACTTCCTTTTATTTTTGCAGATATTAAATTTGCAAATGCTTATGCTAAACAGAAAGCAGCTGGATTAAAGTCTAATACCTATATGCAAAAATTTAATGAACTTAAAATCACAAAAAATGTAGCTTCCTTTCATAGGCAGTATTTAGAACCAAAAAATATATATAAAGCAAAATTAAAAGTGGCTCCATATTATGGTGATAATTTAAGAATTGCCAAACTTTGGAATGAGATTTTTTTCATGTTCACATCTTCTTATGATCCAAAAGATTATCCGTATAATGTTATCGATGCTTTCCTTGGTGAATATTGTTACTCAAGTTCTTGGCGAGGAAACTGTTCGTATCATCGCTATAACTGTATTGGGAATTCACATAAAAAACGATCAGACTTGTGCGAAAGTGGTAATTACTTTGATATGAACCAACTTAGTAAATTATCAATCATAGGAGAAACACCAGCAAATGAGTTAGTAAATCTCTTTAATACTAATCTTGTTCTTGATGAAGAAAATAATTTCTTAGGCTTGACTTACACTGTTTCAGAGGGACCACATCATACTCAAAAAATAATTGGGCTTGATGAAACATCTACACAGTTGGTTAAGATCAAAGATGGTTACTTTAAGTCTCGAACTTTATTTTGGGATACTACGGTTGGAAAGATAAGCTTGATTCTACTTTCACCTCTTGCAATAATAGCTGTTCCAGTTGCTCTCTACCAAATGGGGCAAGCAGGACAATAAGTAACTACTTATGCACAAGCTCATTTTCAAGTTCATCAATATCCACCCCAGGCTTGTTATGAACTATACCCTTTTTCTGTGCTGGTAGCATAGAAACTATAAATAAGTAAGCATAACAAACAAAAGCGATGATAAAACCATTATCCCAGTTAGGGACTGCTGCAGAGCCCTGAGCTGCTTCAGCTACTTTTGCGATAAGTGGTCCTACGAAGGCTCCACCTATGATAGCTGTGCAAAGCACACTTGAAATGGGATCTGAGTATTTATCTTCAAAGTTATTCGTCGTTAAGCTGTAGATAGTAGGGAACATGATGGAGATACAGAAAGCTACAGCTGGTAATGACCAAAGCACTACGTTTACATCTTGAGCTGTAACAGCGATAGTGATGAAGATTAAGGCTAAAACAGAGTGAACTTTAATCGCTAAGCGGTTTGAGATTTTATCTAGGTAAGCTGAACTTAGAAGTCTTCCTAAAAGAAGTGCTCCCCAATAGTTACTGACAGCTGTATTCTTAACGGCTTCTGCAGTTTCTCCCATGAGTTTAGATATTTCAAATTTGTCCTCTAAATAAAAACCGATACTATTTGCAATACCTACCTCTACTCCTACATATAAAAAGATCCCAAGAGCGTATAAATAGATCAAAGGCTCTTTCGTTAAAAGTTTCAGGACTAGGTTATCTTCTTCTTGAGCTTTTATAGCCTGCTCTTGAGCAGGTGCTTTCGGGAATTTCTGAGAAACTATGCTTGCAAGCATGATTAAACCTAAAACTGAGAAAACCCAGTAACTAAAAGTCCAAGGTAAACTTAAGCTTTTGATCAAAGTTACTAACTGTGGAGCCATATAGCTGCCTGCTCCCATAAGCACCATACAGATGGTAAGGTTGCGAGAGTATTTCGTTGAGTCTGAAATGTCGTTTACAAGTGGGTTTAAAGTTACTTGGATTCCTGTAACTCCGACACCACAGAGGAACATCGCTAGCATATTCATGGTAAATCCTGGGATGCTGGCGAACATTAAGACACCTAAAATAGTTACTAAAGTACTAAAAATTAACGTCTTTTTCTTACCATTTTTAGTCATGAAAAAGCCCCATGGTAATGAAGTTAAACCATAAGCTAGGAAAAACACGGCTGCAAGGACTATGGAAAGTGAAGCTGAAACATTATAGGTTTCACGGATTTTAGGAACTATCGCTCCTGCTACGTTTGTAATCGCCCCAAAGCTAAAATAGCCAAAACCAACTGCTAACCAAAAAGACCAAGAAATTTTACTTTTTTCCATTATTGAAATGAAATCTTAGCAAATTGTATAGGACTCAGCAACTTTTCCAATATTACCAGCGCCTACTATGAAGAGGTATTTGTATTTATCTTGTTTTAATTCTTCTTCTATGATTGGTTTTAGTGTTGAAGCTGTGTCTTGAAAATTACCTTGAATATCAGCTTTGCTGGCTTCTGCTGCTGACTGATTAAAAGCTGGATCTAGGTATCTAACATGTTCTAAATTGATTTCCTCTACTAATTTCGCGGAATTTATACCTGCTATATGCTTACTGCGAGCGACATAGATATCAGGGATAAGTACATGAATATTTTCTGGGAATTTTTCAAAGGTATTTTTAAACTCAGTCCAGAACTGCTGAGTTCTTTCTGGATGATGTGGTTGGTAGACGAATAGTGCTTTTTCATCACTATTTATCATAGTTTTTACTGAGTCAAGCAAAGCTTGAACTTCACTCGGGTGGTGAGCATAGTCATCGTAGATTTTTATTTCATAGTCACCGTGAGCCTTACTCTTAACTTCATATTTATCATTAATTAACTCGAATCTTCTCTTTGTACCATGGAAGCTTTGAAGCTTTTTAATCGCTGTAGCTAAATCAAAATCGTTCTTTAGTATGAAAGTTGTGAGTAATGCCGCACAAGAATTTAGTAAATTAAAAGTTCCAGGTATGCTGAGGGAGATGTTTTCTTTCTCTTCTTTAAAAGTGACAGTATTTTTTTCTAAGTCTAAAAAGATATCTGCTTCTTTATCTGATGTGCTGTAGCTAAATAGCTTTTTGTTATTAGAGTTAGTACTCGCGTAATCTTTTAAAATTTGATTATTCGTGCAAATAATCTTATACTCTGCTTCATCTAAAAATTTATAAAAGCATTCTTTTATTTCCTCTAAACCACCTGGGTAATTTTCTAAGTGGTCAGCTTCGACATCAGTTACAACTGCAATATATGGATTAGAGCGCATAAAGCTTTTGTCAGACTCGTCGCCTTCCATTACAAAAATGCTTTCAGGGGAAGCGCTAGCTGCTTTACCATTTCCTGAGTATTGTTTAAGGATGCCGCCGATAGCAAAGCCAGGTTCTAAACCTAGTTCGATCAGTAAGTGAGCAGTTAAAGCAGATGTGCTTGTCTTACCGTGAGTTCCAGAGATTACAATCTGGCGTGCTGGCTCAGAAACTAAATTCAGCATTTCTGATCTGTGGATGATAGGAATATCTTTTTCTATGAAGAACTTATAGTCAGGGTCATTTTCTTTGATGGCTGTGCTTTTGACTACGAGATCTGTATTTTCAAGTAAGCGCGTATCGATTTCTTCTTTATCTGCTTCTGACTTTTTGAGATAAGAAAGGTCGCTTTTACCGATACTGAAGTCTTTATCGAGTTCATCTTTCCTGAACTTTTCTTCAAGGATTGCAATTAGGGCTTGCATACCGATTCCTTCAGCGCCTAGAAAGTGGATACGCTTAGTGGTTTTGAGATTAATATGTTTGTTTTTGGGGGTAGAAAGCATTGACATAACAATCCTAGCAAGACTATGCCCACTGCGCTAGAATAATTAACTATGCTGGAAACTGCGAAGATCATTGATGGTAAAAAAATAGCTGAAGATATTAAATCTGAGTTAAAAGAAGAGATAGAGAAATTTACGAAAGAAAATTCTACTCGCAAGCCTTGCCTAGCTGTGATCTTGCTTGGTGATGACCCTGCAAGTCATTACTATGTAAAGAATAAAGAGAAAGCTTGTGACTTAGTAGGAATAGATTCTAAAAAGACTGTTTTGGCAGCAGATACTTCTAAAGAAGATCTTATTAAAGAAATCCAAAAACTTAATGATGATTCAGGAGTTGATGGGATTCTTTTACAGCTCCCTTTACCGGATGCTTTAAGAGATGAGACTCAAGAGATAGTGGATACTATCGCTATCGATAAAGATGTTGATGGTTTAACTACTTTAAATCTAGGGAGAGTTTTTACTAATGATGCTAAAGCAATTTACCCTTGCACGCCTAAAGGTTGTATGGAGCTTTTAAAGCGCTATCATGTAGAGACTCTAGGGAAAAGAGCTTTAGTTATCGGAAGAAGTACTTTAGTCGGCAAGCCTATCTCTATCCTTTTAAATAAAGCTAACGCTACTGTAACTATGGCGCACAGTAGAACTCAAAACCTAGAAGCTGAATGCTCAATGGCAGATATCGTAATTGCTGCAGCTGGAAAAGCTAAATTTATCCAGGGGGAATGGTTAAAAGATGGTGCTGTAGTTATCGATGTCGGTATTAATGCCATTACTCATATTTGTTCTGAAGGTGAAGAAAGAAGAAAACTTGTCGGAGATGTTGACTTTGATTCTGCTAAGGAAAGAGCGGGACTTATTACTCCTGTGCCTGGAGGCGTTGGTCCGATGACTGTAGCTATGCTACTTGCTAATACTTTTGAGCTTTACCAAAGGCATGTTAAATAAGCTTTTTGCCAAGCAAATAGCAATGTTATATAATTAAGCTTGATTATGGAAATCGGTCAAATAGGAATTATCTCTGTCGTAGCCATATTAAATGGTTTAGTCTTACTGGGACTTAGTATCGCGATTCAGAGAATTTTCGGAATCTACAACCCAGGTGCAGTTAAAAACGACACTTATGAGTGTGGTATGAAATCTGAAATGGAAAGCCAAGTCCAGTTTGATATTAAATATTATCTTTTCGCTATTCTTTTCATAATCTTTGATGTCGAGTTTGTTTTCTTAATGCCTTGGGCTAATCTCTTTAACTTCATGGAGCCAGGTACTAGAGGATTTATTATTATGGAAGCCTTTGCTTTCGTTGCTATTCTTTTAGTCGGTCTTTTCTATGCTTATAAGAAGGGAGCTATCGACTGGAATCAAGAACCAGCTTAAAAGTTTTTGGCTTTTAAGCTGGTTCTTGATGAAGAGGACTATGATGCAAAAGCCAATTTGCCCAAAGATAAATCTCTAGATTATGCCAATGTAAATGATGGTTCTTTAGTGAGCTAGTTCCACTCATTCACTTTAAAGATAAGCAAGTATTCAGTAGTATATTTGATATCGTTTATGTCCGATCAACTAAAGATTTCGCAATATATTCAAATTTCAGTAACCATGATTTTAAGAATCAAGTCATAAATAATTTTGGAGATATTGGTAAAGAATTTTTACTTTCACTTAATAGATACTAATAAACAAAAAAAGCCACCCAATAAGGGCGGCTCTCTAAAAAATCAATAAGAACTAGTTCTTATTTTTTAGCTTTTTTCTTAGCAGGTGCTTTTTTTGCAACAGCTTTCTTAGCTACTGGTTTTTTAGCAGCAGGTTTTTTAGCAGCAGGTTTTTTAGCAGCAGGCTTTTTAGCAGCTGCAGCTTTAGCTACAAGAGCTTTTAAGCCAGGAGCTTTACCAGTTTGTACTGAAGTCTTGAATTCAGAACCAGCAGAGAAAGCAGGTGTTTTCTTAGCTGGGATTTTGATTCTTTCAGTAGGCTTTTGAGGGTTAACACCAATTCTAGCTTTTCTTTTTCTTTGTTCGAAAGTACCGAATCCTACTAAAGTTACTTTACGTCCTTTAGATACTTCTTCTACTACAGTAGCAAGTACAGCTTTAAGAACGCTATCAACATCTACTTTAGAAAGGTTAGTAGCTCCAGCTACTTTTTCGATTAATTCAGATTTGTTCATTTTAGTTTCTCCTATTATTTCTTAAACCCAAAAGTTAAAACTATCTGTGACAGTCTCAGAAAATAGTTTACATGGATCTGGGTTCAGTGTAAACCATTTCTGAAGGAATTTTTTCAGAAATGTTTTTTTCTATCCTAGGCGTAGAAGAAAACAGAGCTGTCTCCATAGTTTTTTTCTTTCACTAAATTAAGCTTGCTTAAACATCCCCCAAATGACCTATCTTGCCAATTCCCGCTCCCAGACTCAATTACAAGCAGGCCTCTTTCTGCAAGTAGATTTGCAGAGATAAGATTTTCTACAATTTTTTCGAAATTCTCTTGACTCAATTTATATGGGGGATCAAGAAAAATAATTTCAAATTTTTTTTTAGAAATTCTAGGGATAGCTCTATTTGCATCTCCTGAAATTACTTTGGCCACAGTATCTAGGCCTAAGTATTTTATATTAGTTTTTAGTAATTTCACACATTTTGGATCTCGTTCTATGAAATTAACCTCTCCAGCACCATTACTCATGAACTCAAAACCAACCGCTCCTGTTCCTGAAAATATATCAAGCACTCTCATGGAGCTAAAATCAAAATCAAAATATGACAGGCAGGTGTTGATGATTGCTTCTCTGAGAAGAGCTTGTGTGGGTCTCAATTCTCTAGCGTTATGGGTTGAAGTTAATGTTTTACCGCGTAAATCACCAGTACAAATTTTTAGAGCCATTAGAACTATTTTAGAATTTTTCAGTGATTACGTGTTTTTGCACTGATAAAATGGGAATTAAATATATATGGCAGAAAAACTTAAAATCTTAATCGCTGATGACGAGGATTCTTTAAGAACTTTGGTAAGAGCTGTGCTTGAAGCTGATGAGCAATATCTAATTGAAGAAGCTTCTTATGGTGATGAAGTTTTATCCAAGGTTTATAACGATAAGCCTGATTTATTAATTTTAGATATTATGATGCCAGGTCATTCAGGCTTTGAGATCTGTGAGCGTATTAAGCAAGATCCAGAAGTTAAAGATTTAAAAGTAATTATCCTAACAGCTAAAGGACAAAGCTCTGAGCAAAAATGGGCAGAGTCTGTGGGTGCTGATCATTTTATGGCTAAACCATTTAGCCCTTTAGAGCTATTAGAGCTTGTTCAGAAAATTACAACTAGAGTAAGCTAGACTTGTTTATAGAATGAAGATTTTAGTAATTCATGGACCTAATTTAAATATGCTTGGGAAAAGAGAGCCTGAGCACTATGGTTCTATATCCATGAAAGATATAAATGAGTCTTTAACTCAGCTAGCATGTGAGTCAAAGATTGAAATCGAAACCTTTCAATCTAATATAGAGGGTGAAATGCTTAGCAAAATACACGAGGCTCTGGATGTAGGTAAGCCATATCATGGGATTATCCTTAATGCAGGTGCTTATACGCACACTAGTATTGCTTTAAGAGACGCTATTTCATGTATAAATGTTCCAGTAATTGAGGTCCATTTATCTAATATTCATGCTCGTGAGGAGTTCAGGCATAAATCTTTAATAGCTCCTGTCTGTAAAGGTCAAATAACAGGCTTTGGAGCTGAGAGCTATGTGCTTGCTTTGAAGTATTTTATGAGTAGATTGCAGTAGTCCATTATTTTGGTTGCGCTAAAGACTTTGTTCTATCAAAACTTTTGTCTCTTAAAGATTTTTATAAAAAATTTGGCTTTTAATGAGACACCTATAGCTATGCATAATGGTCAAGGAGTTGAGCTGTATTTAAAGCTTTAGCTTAAGCTACAATTATGAACGTATTTAATGCAATTCGAGAAAACTAATCATGATCTAAGTTCTGAAATTCATTTATTTACTCCGGTAAATGGCAGTGAAATAAATGTTTTGAATTGTTTCCCTAATAGTTATGAAGTCGGCATGGCTAGTCTTGGTTACCAACTTATTTATAAACTCTATGGTGAGAATGAAAGATTGAGTAACTATAGGTATTTCACTAATTTTAATGAAAAATACCCGCGCGATATTCACCTAATTAGTTTTTCAATTTCATGGGAACTTGATTTTATTAATTTAATTAAAATATTAAGTGAATTAAATATTCCTCTTTTATCTAAAGATCGAGATTCTAGTCATCCTTTAGTTTATGGTGGTGGTCCGGTACTTACAGCTAACCCTGAACCTTGGGCGGAGTTTTTTGATTTTATCGCAGTAGGTGACTGTGAAAACAATATAAACGGCATTGTTGATGCCACGGTTAAGTATTATGAGGCTGGAGCAGAGCGCCATGCATGGCAAGAAAATTTAGCAGTAGATGCTACTGAGAATGGTAGTGGGCTTGCAGTGTTTCAGAAGGTTCCAGGAATTTATGTTCCGTCTTTATATAAACCTATATATTTTGACGATATTGTTTCTAGGGATATCGATGCTAATAGCTTCACAGGTGACGTAGAAACTCAAAATCAAGCTCATGAACAAAATTATCTCTATGATGAAAATTTTTATAGATCGATAGAAAGAGAAAAAAGTAAGCCAGAGCAACTTTCACATAGTTCAGTGATTGCACCGGATGCCTACTGGCAGAATACTGGTTTATTAGAAGTGGTGAGAAGCTGTCCTGAGATGTGTCGCTTTTGTTTAGCAAGTTACTTAACTTTACCTTTTAGAAAACCCGACATAGATTCGGTACTCATTCGTAACTTAGATTACCTTTTAGAATTCACAGATAGTATCGGGCTTTTAGGACCTAGTGTTACTCAGCATCCTGAGTTTATTTCTATCCTTAAATATCTAAAAGATCACCCGAAGAACCTTAAAGTACAGGTGGCATCTGTAAGAGCAGGAACTGTAACTAAAGAAATGACTGATTTACTCGTTGAGCTTGGGGTGAAAAATTTAACTATAGCCATAGAAAGTGGTTCTGAAAGGATGAGGCACCTGATTAATAAAAAGCTTCCAGAAGAAGATATTTTCAATGCAGCTAAAGCTGCTTCTGAAAGTGGCATTAAAAATATGAAACTTTATGGAATGGTGGGTTTACCTTATGAGACCGAAGAAGATGTTGATGCGACTGTAGATTTACTAAAGAACCTTAAGAAGGCTAACCCTAAGCTTAAAATCACCTGGGGTTGCAGTATTTTTACTCCTAAAGCTCAGACTCCTTTTCAGAATTTTGGCGTGGATAAGGGTTCTGAGAAAAAACTGAAGAAGATTACTAAAGCTTTAAGACCCGTAGGAATAGAAGTTAGACCTGAAAGTTATAAATGGACTCAAATCCAAGCCTTAATCTCTAGAGGGGATAGATCTTTATCTAAGATGTTTCTAGAGATTGTAGATTTAGATAAAGATGAGCCAGCTTATTCTGATTATAAAAAAGCTGTTGATAAACAGAAGTTTGAGGATTTGATTTTTAGTGATTGGAATGAGAAAAATTTTAAATTTCCATGGCTTTATCTTATGACTGAGTCGCAGCTTGATTTACTAAGTAAGCATTCAGAGGATGCTTTGCTTAAGGCTAGTTAATTCATCTTATTCCTAGATCTAGTATAATTTTCACATTATGAAATTACGCTCTGAGTATCGTGTTCTTCCGTCCTTAAGACTTGTGGATATGCCTCCATATGCTTTCGGACAATTAGATGAATTAAAGATGAGTGTAGCCGCCGAAGGTACTGAAGTGGTCGATCTAAGTTTAGGTTCCCCAGATCGTCCCACAGACGAAAGAGTTTTAAAAGCACTCTATGACGGCATGCAAAAGCGTCGCAATCAACAATACCCTATATTTAGTGGACTCCCGGCTTTCAAAGACACTATTTGTGAATGGTTTGAAGATAGATTCGGTGTAAAGCTTGACCCTAAAGAAGGTGTACTGCCTCTTATTGGTTCTAAAGAAGGGATTGGACATTTAGCTTTCGCTTATATTCAGGAAGGAGATATTACTATCACTCCTAGTCCTTATTATCCTGTTCATAAGAGAGCTACGGTTTTGTCTGGTGGGCATGTTTATGAGTTACCTTTAAAGCCCGAGAATAACTTTGTCGGTGACTTAGATGCTATTTCTGAAGATGTTTTATTGCGCGCGAAGATTATGATTCTTAGTTATCCACATAATCCTACAGGTGCTTGTGTAAATAAAGCTTACTTGAAGAAAGCTGTAGATATCTGTAAGAAATACAGCATTATTCTTTTGAATGACTTTGCTTATTCTGAGATTTGGTTCGATGATTATAAACCGAGTTCTATTTTAGAGATAGAGGGAGCGATGGATGTCGCGATCGAGTTTCATACATTTTCTAAAACTTATAATATGGCAGGAATGCGTCTAGGCTTTGCTTGCGGTAATCCTGAAATAGTGCAGACTCTTTATAAATTAAAAACGAACTTAGATTATGGTGTTTGTATGGGAATTCAGGAGGCAGGTATCGCTGCGCTTAATTTGGGAAATGATTATCGTGAAGAAATTCGTCTAGAGTATCAAGCACGCCGTGATTTCTTAATGCCCCGTTTGAAAGAAATCGGCTTTAAGCCGATGGCACCCAAAGGAGCGATGTATGTTTGGATTCCTGTGAATATTAGTTCTTTAGAGTTTGCGAATAACTTACTTACAGAAACTGGTGTAGCCGTAGTTCCTGGAGTTACTTTCGGAGCACCTGGGGAAGGTTATGTTCGTATCGCTATGGTGCAGGGTATTCCAGCTTTGGAATTAGCTTGTGAAAAAATGGCTCAGTTCTGTGAGAAGCATCCTTTTGCATTTCAGGTTTGAAAATAAAATAGTGCGTGAGTAACTAATTCGGAGTAGGCTTCGGATTAGTTGGCTATAATTAGCTTATGAGTAGAGACCCTGAAAATATTCTGTAAATATGCTTGGTGGCAGGGCTTGGTCTTATAATTTCTATCCTTTCACTTACTTTGAATTAGTGAAGGCAGCTAAATGAGACTTATTAAAAGCTCTAAAACAAGGCTTAATCCCTAATCATTACCTAGAACCCGAGAAAAACTTCAGAAAGAACTTAGAATCTTATGTACAAAGCTACCTAGAAGAAGAAGTTCAAGAAGAAAGCTTAGTAAGAAATTTAGCTAACTTTTCTAGATTTGTCGATTCACTAAAATTTGCTTTAGAAGTGAAAATTTCTAAGGACATATCGAGGAAAGATCTGAAAGGATTAATAGCTTTTAAAGAAGAGAATCCTGAGACTCAGGCTTATCTAATCTGTTTAGAGAAAGAGAGTCGCTTAATTAATTTAGATTCTGATATTAAGGTTAATATAGTAAATGATGAGGAATTTCTTGAAATGCTTTGGAATGGGCTGATTTTTTAGGTATCTTCTTTAGCTTTAGCTGCTTTTTCATCACTTGAAGTTTCTTCATCTTTGATGCTTTCTTTAAACTCTTCAGAAGCTTCATCTATACCTTTTTTAAAACTCTTAAGTCCTTTACCCAGGTTCTTGCCTAGCTCAGGTAGCTTTTTGGGACCAAAAATAATCAACGCAATAAATAATATTACTAATAATTCAGGTAAACCTAGTCCAAAAGGTAGCATAATAAGACTTAATATACTACATTAAACCTATTTAGACGAGACTGAATAGGGGGGATATATGTTATTGATGGTATTTTCATTCATCGAGCAACGCATATCTCAAGTCGAAGGCTACATAAAGGGTCTAGAGCAGAATGTGCAGGCTAAAACAGCTAAACTAGACTCTAAATTACTTGATAAACAGGCTGGTTTTTCAGAAATATTTAATAAATTTTTAGACCCGACTAAAGTAAATAATGCGAAAAATGAAAAGCACGCTTTTGTCGAAAGACAGGCTGATGCTAATGCCCGGACTGCGGTTTTAAATACAAAGAAGAAACGGGGCGATAAATACTCACTTCTTCCTGAAGGTTTCGAGAAGCTTATAGATGAAACTACAGCTGCTATGGCTAAAGAATATAATGTTGACCTCAGTCCTAATCTTGTAAAGAGCTTAATCCGGCAGGAATCTAACTTTGATCCGAATGCAAAGAGTGCCGCAGGAGCAGAGGGCTTAATGCAACTTATGCCTTCTACTGCTAAAGATATGGGGGTTTTTAATACTTGGAATCCTTATCAGAATTTAAAGGGTGGCGTGAAGTATCTTGCGCAAATGATGCAGCGTTTCGATGGTAATGTCCAAAAAGCTCTAGCAGCTTATAATGCTGGTCCTGAAGCCGTTAATAAATATAAAGGAGTTCCTCCTTTCAATGAAACTAAAGAATATGTTTCTTCGATTATGTCTAATTTCCTTTACCGGGAAAACGGCTATAAGAACGTTGATTTAACTGGCTAAGTGCTATGGGGAAAACCTGGTACTTGAAATTTGAATGTAATTTTAGCTAAAATACTAAGTGATGTTAAAAAGATTCAAATTATTTTCGATTTTATCTCTTCTAGTAATTTTTGCTGTGGGTTGTAATGGTCCTAAAGTAGAAGAAGGTGCTAAAGTAACTTTCGACTATACAGGTAAATTTAAATCAGGTGATAAGAAAGGTGAAGTATTTGATTCTACTAAGGGAAAAAAACCATTAACAGCAATCATTGGAAAAGGTCAATTACTAAAAGCATTTGAGGCTAAACTTAGAGGAATGGGTGAAGGTGCTTCTAAAACTTTCACTTTAAAAGCTAAAGAAGCTTATGGTGAAAAAGATCCTAAGAAAGTAGTTGAGCTTAATAGAGATAAAAGATTTGAAGGTGTTGAGCTCAAAGAAGGATCTACTATCTTCGCTATGAACAAAGGTCCGGATGGAAAAGAAGTTCCTACACCACTTAAAATCGTTAGCTTTACTGATGATAAAGTGAAAGTTGATTATAACCACCCTCTAGCAGGTGAAGCACTAAGTTTTAAAGTTAAAGTAGTAGAAATTGAGCCTGCTCAAGCTAAAGCAGAAGAAAAAGCTCCAGAAGCTGCCAAAGTTGAAACTAAAGAAGCTAATAAGGAAGCTTAGTTTATAAGATTTAATCTATTTTTTTTCAGAAGTCTTGGCTGTTTCAGGTAATTCTTCAGCTCTCATAGTAGATAGCCTGTCATATTCTTCACTCAGGCTTAGGCCTGGTGTTCCATCTTCCATGCCTTTCTGTGAAAGTGTATGTTTTGCAGAAAAGTCATCATAAGTGGCTTCTTCTAACAGTACGTCTAGCTTAGTGCCAGGCTCCATGCGTATATCATCTCTTTTAACCATGGCAGCTCCAGCGACAGCACCGCCTATACCTAAGGCTCCTACTGTTAGCACATCTAAAGCTGTTGCGATACCGAAGGTATCATATGGTTCCACTAAAGCTACGAAAGCATAACCAGCACTTCCCGTCGCTGCCGCTCCAGTAGCTCCAGCTGCTGCAGCTTTAGTTCTATAAGGTACGCCGAAGTTCACTATTGAACTTTTATTCATTAATTCTTTCTGCCTCACCATACCTTTAATAGTAAGCTCTTTCATAGCTCCATTCCGGTTTAGTGTTAAGCGATCAAACTCTATTTCTAGCTGAGGGCGTTTAAAAAGCTTTCCGGGCTTCTCAAATTTAGATATATAGCCATGTAAGAAGGTATTAGTAGGAATAATTACATAATCGTTGATTATGATTTCTTCCATTACCTGTGCGGTGACTTGGTCACCTCTTTTACTCATCCGGGTATCTATGGGAGTCCGGAGTTCGACTGGGATATTTAAACCCCGAGGGAGATAATAACCATCACTCTTTATGAGTCCACCAGATAGGTTATTTGGATTTACGGTTACGTCTTCGGCAAGGCTAGCTAAAGATTCTACGCTTAATAATAATAACAATATTAGTATTGCTATTATTTTTTTTTGTAGCTTGGATCTTTTTCTAAGCATTTACCTGTTATATACATACCTTTGGAGCTTAATTATTGACTAGTGTACTTAGTCTAAAATATCTCTATTATTTAAACCTTTTAGGCTTTGCTTGTTAAGGAAACTGTGAAGCTTACGGATATTTAATGCGAATGCAGTTTTTATGTATTTGAAGCGTGGTATATTACTTTTATACTCAGAATGGAAGACCTTGGATCCATAGTTCTGATTTTCGGAATAATTCTGCTGAATGGAACATTCGTCGCGGCAGAGTTTTCTATAGCGAGACTGAGAAAGACTCAAGTCGATCATATAGTTAATTCCCGAAATCCTAAAAATTTACCTAAGTTGGCGGCAGCTAAGATTCTGCAAAAAATTCTCGAAAATATTAATGAATATATCTCTGCATGTCAGGTGGGAATAACCATTGCATCATTAGTTCTAGGTGCTTTAGCAGAATCAGAATTAGAGAAGATGATCATGCCATACTTTGAATCTATTGAATTTTCAGCTATAGACCCTCATGCTGTTTCTATTTTCTTAGCTATTACTGTTGTGACGTTCTTTCATGTCATTTTAGGAGAATTAATACCTAAAAATTTATCGATAATAAATCCAGAGAGAACAGGTTTACAACTGGCATTCTTTTTAGAGTTTGTTTACACAGTCTTTAAAATCCCAGTTTTAGTTTTAAATACTTGTTCAAATTTTGCTTTAAAGCTTATCGGAGTGGATGTTACTAAGCAAGTGTCATCACATTCAGAAGATGAGCTTCGATTAATTCTCAGTACCTCTCAGGAAGAAGGTGTTATCGAAGAAGAAGAAGAAAAACTAATCCAAAACGTTTTTGAATTTAATGACACTATCGCTAAAGACGTTATGCGTCCAAGAACTGATATGTTCTGTTTAGAGTCTGGGATTTCTATTGCTGAAGCTACAAGGCAGTCAAACCGAAAATCCTATACTAAAATTCCTATCTTTGAAAAGCGTCTTGATAATATTATTGGCTACGTTAATATCAAAGAAATTTTAAAAGCTCATGAAGCTGGTAAAACAGATGAACCGATAGAGTCTATAGCTAAAGAGATTTTAAAAGTACCAGATGGTATGTATGTCATTGACTTGATTGCATTAATGCAGCAGAAAAAGAAGCAAATCGCAATTCTGATTGATGAATACGGTGGTACTAGTGGTTTAGTTACTGTTGAAGATATTGTTGAGGAGATATTCGGGGAAATTACTGATGAGATTGAAGAGACACCCGATGTGTCATTGAAAGATTTAGGAGATGGTTCTTATGTTGCAGATGGCACTTTAACTTTAAGGGAGATTAATGAAGAGCTTGGTTCGCAGTTTGAGTCTGAGCATTATGACACCATTGGTGGTTTAGTCTACGGTCTTTTAGCCACCGAGCCCGAAGATGGCGCTTCTGTTAAATTTAAAGGTTTTATTTTAGAAGTTGTAGAACATTCTGAAAATAGGGTACTTAAGGTTAAGATTTATCAAGCTGAAAAAATTAAGGCTTAACTTTCTTTATCAACATAATACTTTCTTAATTTTTTAAGGGTAAGTGTGATTTAGGCAGAGGAGAATAAGGTCTGGAAGCTCAGACTTAGTTTTTTACAACCACGAATAAAAACGCACCATATATAGTGGTGCGTTTTTATTTTATTAAATTTACAGTTAATTGAAATTTACTGCACTTGACTTAGGTAAGATTCTAACTTAGCGCACTTACTAGGCTCTCTAAGCTTCTTCATGGCTTTAAATTCGATTTGTCTTACTCTTTCTCTAGTAATGTTGAAAACTTTACCTACTTGTTCAAGAGTACGAACTTGACCGTCTTCTAAACCATATCTAAGCTTAAGAACTTCTGCTTCTCTAGGAAGTAAGTCTTTAAGTAGTTCTTGAATATGCTCTTTAAGCATTTTCTCTGTACTAACTACATCTGGTTGACACTTAATATCATCTGCGATGAAGTCAGAAAGTGAACTGTCTTCTTCTTTCCCTAGAGGAGTTTCTAAAGAAACAGGAACTTTATTAGCGTTCATAATTTCTTTTAGTTTTTTCATAGAAACACCTAGTGCCCAAGCAAGCTCCATATCAGTAGCTTTACGTTTAAGTTTCATAGATAGCTGTCTAGAAACACGCTTATAACGGTTAATAGTTTCAACCATATGAACAGGGACACGAATAGTTCTAGATTTATCAGCAAGACTTCTAGTGATACCTTGTCTTACCCACCATGTCGCATAAGTACTGAATTTGTATCCTTTCTCGTGATCAAACTTTTCAGCAGCTCTAATTAAACCTAGGTTACCTTCTTGGATAAGATCTAAGAAAGAAAGTCCCCTATTTAAGTATTTTTTAGCGATACTTACAACCAACCTTAAGTTTGCCTGTACTAATTTACGTTTAGCCTCATCACCCTTAGCCCCACCTTTTGCAATTTCACGGGCTAATGTTATTTCTTCTTGTGCTGTAAGTAGAGATATTCTACCTATCTCTTTTAAGTATAGTTTGATGGAATCTTCTGCTGCCCCGCCCTCAGATTTAGTAGCTTTAATGCTAGCTGTATTATCTGATTGCTCGGTTTCCGTCTCTTCTTCACCATCGAATTGTTTGTCTAAAAAATCACTGAGGAAATCCTTGCTACCAGTTGACATATATTTATTATTTCTCCTTTTCGTAGTTTCGTAAATACACTAGATATGTGTACTTTCGAAATCACATGACACTATATCTAGTGAAATGCTACTGAAACTACTATAAAATATGAACTGTGAAAAAATCCTTAATTTTTTTTAACAATTAAGTACCAATTTTCCATGAATTCATGTATTCGTTCATTCCATCACTTAGTGAATCAATCGATACTCCCATGGAATCTAGCTTTAGCTTAGCGACTTCTTGATCAACCTCTAGCGCTAATGTTTGCAATTTATTATCAAGATTATCTTGATTTTTTACAAGGTATTCAGAAGCTAAGGCCTGATTTGCGAAGCTCATGTCCATAACTGCTGAAGGGTGGCCTTCCGCTGCAGCTAAGTTTATTAGCCTTCCTTCACCTAAAACTAGTACTGAGCCAGGTACATTTGACTTAGATGAATTTTTCTGATATTTCACTACAAAGGGTTTTACCTCTTCTTTAGATTCAGATATCTCATCAAGCCCCTCTAAATTAAGTTCTAAATTAAAGTGACCAGAGTTACAAACTATAGCCCCATCCTTCATATTCTTAAAATGTTCAGTGTCAATAACGTGTCTATTACCAGTAGCAGTGATGAAGATATCTCCCTCTTTAGCAGCCTCATTAATAGGCATAACTCTAAAACCGTCCATCTTAGCCTCAAGTGCTCTAACAGGC
>CALBDR010000481.1 GCA_937927525.1 uncultured Candidatus Melainabacteria bacterium | reverse complement strand
TAACAACCAGCTTGCCACCAATATGTGTGTTTCTCGAAACACCTAAACCACCTCTCGTCTGAAGAGATCCAGTTGTTGTACTAGTGGACTGAGTAGTACCATTTGCTTTTAAATTACCGCCAGAGAATGTTCCGCTAATAGCAGCACTGCCTGGTGTAGTGTTGGAGTTAGTTGTAACAGCTCTTTCTCTAAAGAGATTGGCCATTTGATTAGTTCTAAGTCTCCAAAACTCAAACGTGTTTGTAGTTGTTGTATTAGATACGTTTACTGCCATCTACCAATGCCTTTAGCAACTGTTTAATTTCTTGTACATCATCTTTAAGTATTTCTACATCTTTAATGTAGGTATTTATTTGCTTGTCTCTGCTCCTAGATGCTTTATAAGCATCAAGAGACGAATTATCCACGTTTAGTATAGCATTAGATTTTTCGTCTCTCTTTACACCAGTAACTAACATATCACACCTGCAACGCTACTGCTCTTAAATCTCTAATTAAAGCAGGGTTGGCTGAATTAACATTACCAAAGCCAGCTGGAGATTCAACAGTAGCATATGTTACAATTTTAATCTGGAACTGTTTAAATGTTTTATAAGTTGTTCCTTCTCTGTAATACTCACCAATACCTGTATCTGCATCTGTAGCCATTAAGCTGTTAGCTGTGTACTTGTTGGTATATTTAAATGCATAATCCGAAGCTGTTGTATCATTAAACACCTTAACCCACTCAGTATCATTTATCTCGTTACGAGTAAACATTCGATATTCAAACTCTTTAAAGTCCTCCCTATCACTTCTGTTAGAATTTAATTCTGGGTTTAGATTTTTAAGAGGCGTAAACAAAGCATCCTCAATGTTGTCATACTGATTAGCAAATCTAACAAATACATCAATTTTAGCTCTAGGTGGCTTAAATGCTGATAGAATTACTCTCAGATCTTCTGCATCCTGACCGTCCGCTAAAGTAACAGGTTGAGAGATGTATCTTACATTAGTCTCACCTAGGCCTGGGAAAATTTCAGTGTATATGTTTGCCGTGTTAGCATCACCTACAGAATATCCATCAATAAAGTTATTAGCAAAATCATCTGGTGATTTAGTAAGGTTACCAATAGCAGAATATAATGTTCTTCTTAAGTCAATAAACGGAGACGTCTTGGTAGTTCCATTAAACATATTAACATCTAGGTAGAAAGAAGTATTTCCAGTTGCAGACCCTAGCTTGAGCTTCTCGTTAGTTCTAGATCTAAGAACTAATGGATTATTAGTATATTCATATTCTTCCTCGTTTGAGATAGGGAAGGTAATACTAGAAGTATTGGATATATTGTATACATGATTATAATCAATAGAAGAATTTTTAAATACTACTGTAGTAAACTGCGGAACTATTACACTGTATTCATGATCTTGGATAGACATAAAGGTAGTACCTACAAATCTATCAATATTTAAGTTCTCAGTTTCAGCCTGCGAATCGTTAGGTCTATAAATTGCTAGTTTGTACTTAGTCTCTGTTTTAGTATTGCCATTAGATAAAGTAGTAGTAAACGATTTAGCAG
>CALBDR010000480.1 GCA_937927525.1 uncultured Candidatus Melainabacteria bacterium | reverse complement strand
GCGGAGTATCCTTTACCAGCAGATTTCAGAAGTATTCAGGCAGCACAAACAGGAATGTTCGAATTAGACACAGACGGCAATCCTACGGGCTATACTTTAGCTGTAACAAGTTTTGGCTCACAAGACAGCGGTTACTACCTTTCAGGCTCAAATGTCGTTATAACGCCAAATCCTACAAAATCAGCAAGCTATACCTTTAGGTATATTCCAGATGTAACAACAATAGATGAATCGACTGATTACTTTACGGTATCTACTGCTTCTGATGGTAATATTATACTCCCTTCAGAATTCAAAGAGTATGTAGTTAAGGCATTAGATGTCTTTTATAACCAGTGGGATGAAGATTTAGGGATGGAGAGCTTTTCAGATGCTAGATTCATTAGGGCTTTGGATGAGCTTGCTAGGACATACAAACGCACACCAGATGTGTACGCTTTACCTGATTACACAATTTACTACTAATTATGGCTTATTTCCCAATTAGAGCTGGAGGAGGACCAAACAGGAGTCAAAACTTGACCCTGATGGCACCTAAAGGTCAAAACCTGAGAGATTTACCTCAGTTATTAGACACGTCTTATGCACAACGTATTAGGAACTACCTAATTGATGCGTCAGGGCAACTTTATAAGAGAGGGGGACTTGAGAAGATAGTTGATACAGCAGGAACTGATGGGATTACTATGTTGATTCAGTTTGATGTTGATGATTGGATCTTTGCTTATGACACAACGGTAGCGAGGTATAATTTTACTACAGAGACCGTTACAGTGCTGAAGAATGACTTTGTGGTTAGTGCTACAGGTTTAGGAATTACAGGGGTTAGATATGGAGAGTATGTGTTTGTGGTAACTGGTACAGGCAAGATGTGGAGAATGGATAACACTTTTGCTTTTACTGAGGTGGCGGCTTCACCTAGTGCTTCTAGATGTATTGCGGTAGCTGGTAATCGTATTGTTGTAGGAGACGCCAACGGAACAGTTACTTATTCAGAAGTTGATGATGGGTCTAATCCTCCATTTAATACTTGGAACACTGGTACTAATGCAGATCTAGCTGGTACAGCGCAATTCAGGAACGGAGGTGCTGTTAACTCTTTATTAACACTGGGTAACAACATCGTTGTGTTCAGTGAGGATGGTAAATTTGCTTTCTATATTGATCAGATTGATCTAGGTGGGACAGTAAGCAAGGTTGAGAGGGAGGTGATGAGTAGGGTTGATTACGGAGGATTTAGAGGTGCGATTCACACTGAAAAGGGATTGTTTTATGTAAATGAGGCAGGTTTATGGAACTTGGTTAGTTTGGGGCAACCAGATGTTAAGTTTAGTGACCAGGAGTTTAGGGCTACATTGTTACTTGGTGGACAATACTTTGAAGGTTCAGACTTAAGTGATGCTACTTTAGCTTTTGATCCAGCTAAGAACACAGTTTTTGTAAGTTATCGTAAGGGTGCAGATGCTAACAACTTTATGATTGCCTACAATACTGATACCAAAGCTGTATCAGAGATAACGGGTTGGAACATTGGAACATTCATGGTGGTTGGGGATACTATTTATGGGGCTAGTTCAGTAGCTACAAAGATTTACCAGTGTTTTACAGGGTTCGATGATGACGGATTATCGATCGGTACTGAGTATATTCAGGAGATCACAGTTGGTACTCCATTTACTAAGAAGAAGTTGGATGGATGTTATGTTCAAGGGTTTTTGAGTCAAGATACCGTTGTGAACGTCAAGTTTGATATTTATGATGTAGAAGGGAAACCTATCTCTAATCAGCTAAAGTTAGAATGGACAGCTCAATACAACAACAATACTCAATCGGGCTATAATGGGTCGTTTTACAACACGTCTTCCTATAATGGGGATGAAGATGTTGGAGGGCTAATAGAGAGCTTTGACGGGGCAACAGATAAGATAAGGAACTTCCAAAGGATAAAGCTACATATTACTAACAATGATAAGCTGCCTCATACGGTGAATTGGTGCAGTTTACTTACAACAGAGAAAAATAAAATTAGAAGACGCAAGCTTACTAAAATAACCTAAATAAAACTATGAGTGATTCAACTAAATTTCCTTCATTGGTGCAGTTCCAGTGGTCAACAAAGGCATCTCCTGATCCTAAGTTGGCAGCACCAATAGATGCAGACGATACTACTTTAGTATTTACATCAGCACCAACCGATGAGGATGGTAATGTAGTAACTGGTGATTTCTTGATGGGGATCAGGAACAGTGACTCTTATGTGGAAACAGTTTATGTACCAGCTGCAGCGATGAGCGTGGATGGATTAACTGCTACAGGAGTTGTTAGAGGTGTTGACCCAACAGGGCTTGATTACAACACTACAAATGGTGATTTCGCTGCAAGCCATGATCAAGGAAGTCCAGTTTTCTGTAATGTAACTGCTACTAGGGCAACAATGTTCAGGCATGCGCTTCAGGGGATAAACGATTATGCTACAGGTGGAACATCTTTCGTAATCGGTGACGAGACAGATTCAACAGTAACTATTAAGAGAGCGAAGAGCGGGGCAGTAGAAGGGTTTTTAAGATTAAATGATTCAACTGGCAAAGTTCAGTACCAAAACAGTCCAGCGGGTAGTTGGGTAGATATTGATAGTGTTTCAGCTAGTAACTTAGTTGAAGTTAGTGGAACTGATACTACGCCAGGCTACTTAGGAGTAAAGATCAACGCAGGTGATGGTTTAGATCAATCTGTTGGTTCAGGTGGAGGAAACGAGACTGTTGATATAGCGGTAGATGTTACAGATATTATCGATACAGCAGCAGGTTTAACCGAGAGCGGTAACGATATTCAAGTTAATTTAGATACAGACCCAGGTTTAGAGTTCAATGGTGGTCCATTGAGAGTGAAGGTGAAAGCTGCAGGAGGTATTACAAGAGATTCAGACGGTTTAAGTCTTACAGATGCGGTTTACCCAACTACTACAGGTATTGCACATGAGGCAATTGGAGAAGGTGACGCAATAGCTGAACTACCAGTACAGGTTGAATATTATGAAGGCTTGACAGATTCAGACGCAGACCTGGGAGATGCTAACGCTAGAAGGAGATATGGAGTATCTTTGGTGACTAAGAAAACATACACAGGTTCAGCACCGTTTAATCGTGTTAGAGCCAAGAAGTACGCTAGTGGTCAGGATTTAGTTATCAGGATTGAAACTGATAACAGCGGTGAGCCAAGTGGTACATTGGTGGATGCTAACGCTACAGCTACGATAACAGCGGCTAGCCTTTCTACTAGCTACTCTGACGAAACTGTTACATGGGGAGGTTCATTTACTTTAACAAAGGGGACTCAATACTGGGTTGTGTTCCAGGTTGCTTCAACTGATGGCACTAACTATGTAGCGGTAAGCACTAATGACGACGGAACTATAGCTCCAAACTACTTAGACTTTGAGCGTTTAACTTATGACCTAGATTCAGCTACATGGGGTAACAGCACAACTAGTGCTTGTCCTTGGTTCTGGCATACTTCTGGTCCGCAGCTAGGGTATGGACTAGTTAAGTGTAGCGCCACCTATGGAGGCAGAACATGGAGCTTTGTAGGGATTGCAGATGCAGCTTATTCAGCAGATGAGGATGTTACTTATTATCATGACTTAGTGCCTACAGACGATTTGAGTTTAAGCTTAACTGCTAACAAGAATTACTACCTTGATACGACAGCTGGAAGCTTAATGGCAACAGCACAAGATTATGATTTTTCAGAAAACACGCCTGTATACAATTACAATATTGGAAGAACTACCGTCGATAAGGATGGAAATGTTTTACTTAAAATCAATCCGGGCAGGAAGAGCATAGTAGTATATATAGACGGAACTACTACCGATGAGAGTATCTACATTCAGACATGGTTTGATAATGTTAGGATAAGATCTTACACACAGTTATCGGCAGGTGGTTTAGGTATAGGTACTGCAACATCAACAAGCCAGATAGCCATTAGTGATGATTACGCAGTTAGCACAGCGGTTCTATATGGTGAAATCAGTGGCCAAAATATGAGGCTTGGTTCAGCCATGAATGACGCAATTACAGAGATTATTATTGATGAAACTGGAGGTGATACAATTAAATCCGTTGTAGAGATTTATCAGGCTTAACAAACACTAACTAAATTAAAATGGCAATAAAACCAGTAAAACTAAAAAAGAACAGCTTTGCTGTAAAGCAGGCGATTAAAGACCCTACAAAGATTAGCTTTGAGCAGATTCAGGTTGGGGATCAGGTTTTTAAGAAGAGTGATGGGTTTAAAGGGTTAGCGGATCTTGATAACCCCCCTGCTGTTACTTCTGAAACGACAGTAATAGAGAAGCCTTACACAGGGAGCGCTCTTATTCCAGGTTCGACACCGCCACCTGGTAAAGTGTTAACGCCAGAAGAGTTAGACGCAGCTGAGAACCAGCAAGCTAAGTCTTTAGTTGAGTATGATTTGCTTGGTGGGCCACAGGAAACAGCGACAGAGCTTGGTTTAGGCGATGATCTTTTCGATACTTCTTTAGAGGCTTATGTTGATAGATTTAAGAAGAAACAGGCAGAAGAGGTTGACTACATGGAGAAACAACAAGCTTTACAGAACCAAATACAACAAACTGAGTTAAAGCAGGCTAAGAGAGGTTCAGAATCACAGCTAGCAGCGACGAAAGCTTCATTAGCTCCAGGTAGAGAGGGGTTTGAGGCAGGAACAGCGAGAGGAGCGATATCAGAGTTCTCTCAGAACCTACAATCACGGTTAGGTGTTTTAGAAAACAGGGTTCAGTTTGCTGTTAATGAGAGGGCACAGGCGATGAAAGAGCTTCAAGAGGCTCAGAAAGAAAATAAGAAAGAGTTAGCTAGTCAGTTAAGAGCTAAGATAGAAAACACTAAGAGGGAACAAAGGGCGGCTGAAACAGAGTTGTTGAAGGCGCAGAGTTTAATGGCTGAAACAGCCTTATCTGTTACAGATACAGTTACTAGCACAATGGAGGCGATGGGTTCGGCTGTAGCTAATTTGAGTTACGAACAGTTATCAAAAATGACAGAGGGGACAAATTTAACAATGCCAGCAGCTTTAGCTTTACAGAAAGCTATTAGCTTAGAGGCGGAAGCGGCAGAGGCTAAGACTGAGGCGGAAAGCGTTAAGCTTAAATTAGAGGCAGATAAGTTAAGAAAAGATATTGAACAGATAGGGGTTATGAAGCCAACAGCTGCGATGCAGGAGTTTGAGTTTATGCAAGGGCTTGCACCTTCTGATCAACAAGCGTTTATGGAGATGAAGAGGGCTAAGCCTAACTTGCAGTTTTATTCAATGGATGACGGAAGGATTGTCAGTGTTGATCCTCAAACAGGAGATGCGAACATTGTGTTCTCTCAACCAGGTCAAGATACGGGAATCCCAGTTGGTGACTTTAATAACACGGCTGATTTACCAGAGGAGAAAGTTAAAACTACGTCAGCGTTTGGTGAGGGAGTGGTAACTGGGTATGGATCTTATGCTTGGTCAGAAGGACTAGATTTCAGGCTTGGTGAAAGAGGATCAAAAGGGCCAGTAGCAGTTCCTTTTGACTTTGAAGTTGTAGACTTTGGATCTAATGGTAACTGGGGTAATCAAGTTAAAGTAAAGAATTTACAAGACGGAAGAGAATTATGGATTAGTCATTTAAGTGCAATTGGCGAGCTTGAAAAAAATAAAACATATTCATCTGGGACAATTATTGGGAAACAAGGTAGCACAGGAGAAAGTACTGGAGAGCACCTCGACCTTACAATGCCAAAAGAAGATGGCGGGTATTACACACCAAAACAAGTTGCTTCTTATCTTGGTGTAGGGAAAAC
>CALBDR010000479.1 GCA_937927525.1 uncultured Candidatus Melainabacteria bacterium | reverse complement strand
AACCGTGAAGGGATGAAGTAGGCTATGCTTTAGATCAAATCTCTAAGCTCGACACCATGGTAACTGTAGTGGATGCATTTAACTTTTTAGAAGATTATGGTTCTAAAGACTTTTTAAGTAGTAGAGATACCGAAAGAGATTCTGATTATGAAAGAACTATCGTAGACTTACTTATCTCTCAAATTGAGTTTGCAAATGTAATCATAATGAAAAAATGGATTTAATTGATGAGGAAGTGGCACTTCTTTAAAGCTTATAATGATATTCTATCAAAACAAAAAACGCTAGGCTTTTAGCCTAGCGTTTTTTGCGAAGAGAAAACTGATAAATGCTAATTAGCTTTGTAACACCTTATCAGTACTATTAGACCAAGTAAAGTTACCCATATACTTGTTAATAGAATTGGTTTCACCATCAATAGCGAAGAAATGTAACCATTTATTATCTAGTAAATTCTTCACGAGTGGGTTGTCAGCAATTACTTTGTTGATTGCATCGATTGGTGCTTCGATGAATACTGAAAGTCTTCTTGGTTGGTGAACATATTCTTCACCATCAAAGATTGATTGCATAGAAAGACCAGTTCTAAGATCACCACCATTACCTTCAAGTACACCGATTAAACCTGAAACATTATGTAATGCTTTGTTACCAGAACCGAATACTTTATTGTCGACTACAGAAGAGTAGTATTGGTAGTTAATCCAACTTGCGACGACCATTGGTGCAGTCATGATTAAGTTTAGGATTCCAAACTCTGTATCTTCTTGCCAAGTATAGTCATGAAGGAAAGCTTTACCTTCGAGGTTAAGTTCACGAGTTCTTGCTCTAGGAGCAGCGATGAAGCTTGTACATCCTGCAAGTCCCCATTCTGGACGAACTTGTGACCAGTCGATTGCTCTTTCAAAGATTTGTTCATCTACTGAATCATTTTCGTTTAATGAGAGCTTGATTGATCTTTCTAAACGAGTATGTTTAGAAGCTTGTTCAAATTTAGATTTGATATAGGCAAAGGCTTCACGTTTACTTTCTGGGATTAATTCTTCATCATAAACAGTGATCTTGTCAGTGGTTGTTTCATGAATAGTAGCTAAGAATAAAGTATCATCTGGAATATTGATTCCTTTTTCTTTCAAGCCTATTCTTACCTCTGGATCATTAAGAACTGCTGCTGCAACTCTTACGTTGTATTCACCAGAGTGTCCACAACAAGCTCCACACTGAAGACCAGCATCGTGCGGATTATTTACTGTAGAAGCTGCGTGACCAGCGATAAGAACAAATGGTGCAAAGTTTTTAGTAAGTGACATTGCATTTAGTGCTCCTGTAGCAGTTGCAATTCTAGTTTCTAAATTGAAACCACTTTTCACACCAGTTTCTTCACAAGAGTGTTCCTCTATCGTAGGCATACGCTCTGGAGCTTCTTTTGCTTTTTTAAGCTTAGGGAAAGTATCTTTAAGTAGTTTAGGTAAGTAAGCAAATCCAACTGGTCCTACAAAGGCGAAACATGATACAGCTGACATTTTAAATCTCATCCAGATATTAGCTGCTGTTTCTAAGATAGATTGGTCTTTAACGAAGATTTTGATTTCTTCTTCGTCTTTACCTTTAATAGTTTCTCTAATAGTTCCACTTGTTGGAAGTAAAGCTGGACCTTGTGGCTGAGAGTTTTGCTCACCAAGTTTATAGAACTCGATTGGGAATCCAAAGAATCCAGCGAAACCTAGAGTTTGGAATTTAGGATCAAGGCTTTCTAGGTTTCGTCTGTAAACTTCTGATCGAACATCGATGCAGAAAATCATTTGTAATTTTTTACGCTCTTCATCACTTTGTGAATTCTTCGTAACTAGGTCTTTAAGTATACCTTGTTGCCAAGTTTTCTCAAATGCAAGCTGCATTATGTACTCTTCTCTATATTTCAAGTTTTCGTGATCTCTTAGAGTATTTATATCAAAGAGTTGTTTTAATGATTCCCATTGACTTGCAATTCCTGTCGGATTTTCAGTTAAGAATCTAAATAGTGCAAGTTCATGAATTAAGCAGACTGCTAGAAAATCTTTGATCTTAGTATCAGTAGTACCGTATAAAGCTGCTTGCCAGTGGAAGTAACGAGCGTATGCTGCCCAGCCACCTATATTCATTAGTACTCTATGACAATATCTCTCGACTTGGTTTTCTTCAATACCAAGCTCATTAAGAGCAAGAGCAATCATTGCATCAGGATCTTTAGGAAGAGAATTTAAGAAAGATCTAAAACCTTTAAGTCCTACTATTTCTATGTATGAATCTAAAGATGCTTCGTCAAGCCAAGCTTTATAGAAAGATTCTTCTCTCCATGGGAATTGCCATGAAGCTTGTCCAGCGTCAAAGTAATTAGTACACCATAGAGACATTCTTTCGATAACTATATTTCTCCAGTCTTTACCAGTGATTTCAGCTGCTAGGTCAGCTACTAATGGTAAAGGAGTCACTCTTGCGTTTTTAACATCTGCTCTATAAAGTGCTTCTTTAATTTCTAGTACAGATACATTTGATATCCCTTCCTCATTCATGACTTCTTGGATATCTTCATCTCTGATTAACCCTTTTTCTAAAGCATTTACATAAAAGCTAGCATCCATAAAAGTTTTAGAGCCAGCGATTTCAGCCATTAATACAGAGGCTTCTCTAAATGAATGGTCTGCGATTCCATGGTAAGGATTTACTGCAACGAAATCCTGTAAGGGCCAAACTGGTGTAACACGGTTGGTCGCAGTATCAACACTATTTGATGCTGCTTCAGAAAGTGTTTGCCCAGAAGCTTTAATTCCAGTTAATGCTTTCATTTCAGATGTCTTGAATTCACTTTTGTTTTTAGGGTTCTTTAAATTTAATTCTCCTGTAATTAAGCTAAACATAGTATTAGAGTAAAAAGCATTTTTTAAACCTACATAAACTCTGTTCCAGAATGGACTAGATGAATCTGATGGCAAGAAGTTTTGTGCCCATGAGATAACTATAAAGGCAAGCGCACTTAAAGAAATGAGAGCTGTGTTAAATGCTGAACTGTGATGTGGGTGAGCTAATACTTCAGAGAAAATAATTTCTCCTAATCTTTCTAGGATGAAGAAAGAAGCTGAGGTTGCTACAGCTGCAACCATGATTTTGTTTAATAAAGAGATGTTAATTCCCTGTTTAAATACTGGTGAAATAAGTAGTGAGATACCAGCTATAAAGAAAATACCCATACTGAAGTTTGCGATATTTTCAAAGATAGGAATTCCTGCAAGAAGTGCTGTTATCACAACGAAAATTGAAGCAAGAGTAGTACTTGCAAATACTTTTTGCCAAGGAGTAAGTGTCTTTTCACCAGGCTTAGCGATATTGCCATATTTTTCTTTAGCTCTATAGATAGTTCCTGAACTTAAGAAAGCGTGAGCTTTATAGAATGAGTGAGCAACTAAGTGAAGTATGGCTAAAGGAAAAGCTCCTAGTCCGCACTGAATCATCATGAAACCCATGTGTCCAGCACTTGAGTAGCCAAGTGAAGTTTTGATGTTTGCTTGAGTTAACATCACTGATGAAGCGAATAGTGCTGTTACAGTACCAATGATAATTAGCATATAAGAAGCAATAGGTGACATTACCATAATGTCTGAAAATCTTGATACTAAGAAAATACCAGCGTTAAGAATACCAGCGTGAAGTAAAGCTGATACTGGTGTCGGAGTTTCCATAACCTCAAGTAACCAAGCTTGTGAAGGAAATTGGGCTGACTTAAGAGCAGCAGTTATTACTATTAAAATGGTCGCGATTTGTAACTGTAATGGAATTGTTGCATCAGCAAGAACCATAGCTTTTGCAGAACTAAAGATTGTGGCAAGATCACCTGTACCAAAGTAAGTTCCGATAAGAACAGCAGCAGCAATTAAGCAGATATCACTAATTCTAGCTACGATGAACTTTTTATTAGCAGCGTAAACAGCTTTAGGTCTTTCTTTATAGAAAACTAAAAGCTTATGTAATGTAAGACTAGTCGCTATCCAAGCAAGAGTGAAGTGTAAAAGCTGACCACTTAAGATGAGCATGCCAACTGCAGTTAAGGTTAATGAGATACCACCAAGGAAATAACCTTGTCTTTTATCGCCGTCTAAGTAGTTATAACTGAATCTTAGAACGAAATAACCAAGAACTGATATTAAGCAGGACATGAAAGCTGAGAGTGGATCAAGTTTAATTGAGAATCCGAAGAATTCACTGCCTAATACAGGGCTTACAGCGTTACCATTTACCAGGACCAATCCAAAAATAGTCAATGATATGAAAGCTAAAGCCATAGTTACTACTTTTGAGTAAGCTATTAGAGGCTTAGGTCTCATACCAGGAAAAATTCGTGACAAAAGAAATATACTGAAAAATCCAACAGGAATAAGGCTAACTAAAAATATCATTTGGCTATTCATATCTGTTATATATTATCGACAAAATCTTTAATCTATTCGATATATTATTCCAAATGCTTTAATATATAATATAGAACGATGGATTTAAACTATAATCACCTTAAATATTTTTGGGTAGTTGCACATGAGGGCAGCCTTACTCGGGCGGCGGATAATCTCCATATCGCACAGTCGGCATTATCTATTCAATTAAAAACCTTACAAAGGCAATTAGGACATGATCTTTTTAAGAAGGAAGGAAAAAAATTAGTTCTTACTGAAGCTGGGAGGATGACTTTAGACTATGCTGATGAAATTTTTAATACTGGTAGCGAACTTCTAAATAGGCTAAAAGAAGAGGGTAGGTCTACTAAACAAAGTATAAAGATAGGTGTAATAACTACACTCTCTAGAAATTTTCAGTTTCTGTTTTTAAAACCATTACTTGAAAACCCAGAAATTGCATTAAGTATAATTTCTGATAATTTTCAAGCTTTAATTGATAAATTGGAGGCTCATGAGCTAGATGTTGTGCTTGCAAACAGCATACCAAAAAACCGAACTCATGCTTCAGCTTGGGTTGCTCACCTGATTTCAGACCAGGAAGTTAGTTTGATTGGTAGAAGAAGCCGAAAAGCATATCCTGAGGAGCTTAGGGACATACTTCTGGAGTATCCATTAAATCTGCCTTCTCACAAAAATAATATTCGAGTTACCTTTGATTCGCTTGTCGATAAGCTAAATATTGAACCCAATATTTTAGTCGAAGTTGATGATATGGCAATGCTTAGATTAGTGGCTTTAGATAAAATGGGTTTAACTTTAGCTCCTCCTATTGTCGTTTTAGACGAGCTTGAGAAGAAAACATTAATTGAAGTGAAGCAGATTCCGGAGATTCGTGAAAGTTTTTATGCTATTACCGCAAAAAGGAAATTTCAAAATAGTTTAATTTTAGAATGTATTGAAAATTTAGCAAATTCCGAGGATTATTAATTATATGGCAGTTCAAAATATATCAAACTTTGAGTCTATCAAAAGCTGGAATAAAGATGAATTTTACAAGTATTCAGATTTTTTAATT
>CALBDR010000478.1 GCA_937927525.1 uncultured Candidatus Melainabacteria bacterium | reverse complement strand
GTATAATCCAGATCTAGGTGACATGATTTTGGAGATGATTGACAATGCCATTCATAGTATCGGAAATATCTAAACAAGTCGTAACAGCTGCTGCTATTGCTTCTGCACCAGCACCTCCTCAAGAAATAGTTGTGGTAGAAACTTTTTGTTATGAGCAGGCTGTTACGCTGTTTGGTATTCCAACAGGCACGACAACAATTGAATGTACTGACAGACCCGTCAGAAATATGATTGGACCAGATAGGTCATTTAAATATTATGAAACAACTACTGCCCCTGTTATTCATTCTTTCAGCCCCCGCTAACGCAATCGAGATCTCTTACGGGATGGGCGAAGCGACTGCTGATAATCGTCTGATGGCTTGTACTCTTGCTGAGAACAGAGCATTGTCAGACTCTTTGGTAAACTATGCGTCTCAGTTTCAGTTTACAAATCAATCTGTATGTAAAGATACACAAGACAATGCATACTGTGAATACATCAAAGAGATAGATTCATCTACAGCTGGTACGATTCGTTCTGTTGTTGATAGAATTAAACGTAGAGATGGAAACACATGTTTTGTTGAAGTCAAGGTTGAGATTGAAAAAGCAATCCAACTTCCAGCATCAGTAGATAGTAAGAGAATCTATTTCGAAGGTGACAGTATTGAGGTTGATATAGATGTTGGTCAGCCTTTGTATTTGTACATCTTTAACTTCCACGATCAAGGTGTTGATGTTTTGTTTCCAAACCGTTATAATACAGAAACACTGATAGATGATCGTTTTAAGTTTCCAGACGAAGATCTTAGAGTGATTGCTTCGTCCAATGGAAAGCAAAGATCAGACGAAACATTATTGTTCTTGTTTACTAAACAAAGACAAGACATAGGATTGAAAACGAACAAAGATTCGTTGAAAAGATTGCTGGAAAGTATTCCAGTTAATGAAAAAAGACTAATTAGTCAAAATATTGTGATACGGAGTTTGTAATGAGAAACAACATGTTAATGACTATCTTAGCCGCTTGTAGTTTGGGCTTAATCACTACTGGGTGTTCGACAATTGACAAAGCTGTCAATGGAGATGATCGAATGATCGAAGTACCAACTTCTGAGGTTGAGGATCTTGAGATTCCAGCTTGGTTCATAGCTAAAGAAGTAGGTGACAACAAAACGATGACTGTTGTAGCTACAGATGTCTCAAAAGATATGCAGTTTGCTATCGACAAGGCAGAGCTTAATGCAAAAGTCCAGTTGGCTCAAAAGCTAGGTACAAATGTAAGTAGTTTGGTACGAGAGTCTACACTTGAAAGTGGTTACGGTGTCAAGGATGTTGACAGTGAAATTGATCGAGTATCTAAAGCTAAGACGAACCAGATGATTGGGTTTTTCCGTCGAGAGAACATGAAGATTGTTCGAGAAGATGGTTACTATCGAGCTTATGTTATGTTGAAGCTCGATATCGAAGAAGGTCGTCGTCTTACTTCGAAGCCATCTACTCAAAGTCGAGAAGAACGCTTTAAGGTGTTAGATCAAACTACACCAGTAGACATTACAAGGATTGAAACAAATGAATAAGATTGTTGCATTAGTAGCTGGAGTTTTGATCTCCAGCTCAGCTCTCGGAGCAGAATGGTTGATTCAGGCTACTGTTACAAAGGTAACACCAATGTACAAAGAAGTAGTCAAACGTATTCCACAGAAGAGTTGTCAGGTTGTACAAGTTCCAATTTATGACAAGGCTTCAACTGGTGATGTATTTCTTGGATCTGTAGTTGGTGGTATTTTGGGTAACCAAGTTGGTGAAGGTAAAGGTAAGGATGCTGCTACTGTACTTGGTGCTATGATTGGAGCTCACAAAGCTCAAGAAGGTTCAGGTAACATTATTGGTTATCGTGAAGTCAACCAATGTTCAACACAATATGTTGAAAAGACTGTAACCCAGGTTACTCACTACAATGTAGAACTTGATGCTGGTGGTGATAAAATCGCATCAACTTTATACAGAGAAGTGCGGGTTGGTGATATTATTAATGTGAAAAAAACTGTTGACTATACTCTTCAATGATGAGACCCTATCCTTAGTGAGAGGAGTTTTGTTATGATAGAAATTTTCATTGAGAAGACTGGAAAAGTTGGTGAGTTTACTTATCAAGAGCATAAGTATTTTCTTGACA
>CALBDR010000477.1 GCA_937927525.1 uncultured Candidatus Melainabacteria bacterium | reverse complement strand
GTTCTAAATAGACAGAATGCGGCAGCAAGGCGAGCTGCAAACGCACTGACCGGTGCAGAAGGATTTGGCGGAAGAACTTCGGATCTTATAAATGAGATAAAAGGAGCAACATCCGAATATCTTAATCAAGGAAGAGGTGATGCAGTCGACGTCGCAGTAGGGCAGGCGCTGAGATTCGCCGGCGCTTTAACTGGAACTCAGTACGGTGCCATCGTAGGATCTGCTCAAGTTGCCAGGAGCCACACGTTCTCAATGTTTAGAAACGTAAATTTAAGAACTTTTCAATATAACTTCAACCTGTTTCCAACTTCTCCTGCAGAAGCTGAGCAGATTGAAGGAATTGTAAAGTTCTTTAGAAAGCACATGTATCCTGAGACTGTGGGTGATGACCTCTTTGGTGCATTTAAGTTTCCGACTATCTTTGAGATCCAGATGTTGTATCAAGGAAGAAAGATCAAGCCTCTTCTAAAACCCTGCTACCTGACAGGAATGAACACGACATACAATGGAGAGACTACATCATTTCACCATGATGGTAAGTTTACTCAAACAACTATTTCTATGTCTTTCCAAGAAGAGCACAACCTTGTTAGAAAAGATATTGAGGAAGGATTCTAATGGCTTACTTTGAGAACTTTCCACTGATCGACTATTACTTTGGTAACAAGGTAAAGCCTGTAAAGTTTACAGACATGAACGTCTATGTCGATCTAATCGATCAGATCAAAGACGATGCTGCTTCTTATACGTATTACGATATCATGGATGGTGACAGGCCAGATCAAGTATCACAGTATCTCTACGATACTCCTGAATTCTACTGGACATTCTACTTAATGAATGATAGTATCAGGCTACACGGCTGGCCGCTCAGCGATCAGCAAGTAACTGAGAAGGCTAAAAAAGATTATCCAAACACTGTCATCATCACGAATGATAACTTAAGTGATGTGTTTAAAAAAGGCACGGAGGTTCACGGCAGAACTTCTGGTGCAAGAGGAACCGTAGTTACAAAGAGACTTGATCTTAACCAGCTTATCATATCTAAGACTGATAGCCTGTCATTTGTTGAAGGTGAGGTTCTTGAAGATGTGAGTACCGCTGCAGAAGTTATCATTGGTTCTGTAGTGCTTGAATATAATGCGGTGCATCACATTCTAAACTCTCAAGGCGACTATGTGGATGCAAACTCAAGCTTTGCGCCTTCTATCTCATCAAATACAAAATATGTCTTGTATGACACTACAGCTGAAGACTATAATCTTGATACTATATACGACACCATGACTCTTGCAAATGCTAATGCAGAAGGCGATGAAGTTGGAAGAGAGGTTACTTTCTACACCGTCATCAATAATGATGGACAAGCTACAAGTAACACTCCGAGTGGGTTATATTATTATAATCCTGATACAAGTCAGTATGAGCTCTATAACAACATTAGTACCTATGTATCAAGCGAGACTGACTATGTAACTGATGATTATGTTCCTGAAGGATTCATTGGTTACGATGACACTCAAACGTTTTCCACTGAAGCCGCTGCTCAGAACTACTACAGCACTCAGCTCCAGTCGTACATCAAGGACAACTTTAATACACTGACACCAGTACTCTTTAAGCCTGTAACTTTCTTAGAAAGAGTCAAAGATCAGAACGATGCAAAGCTTCAGCTTAAAGTCATTAAGCCAGACGTGATTAATCAAGTCATCAATTCATATAATCAGGTTGTTTTAGAAAGTCAAGATGTTGCTCAGGAAAACATTGTTACTAGAGCTCAGCAAGGACTAGGTATATACACTGCCACTGCAGTAAGTGGATAACAGATGGCCACTGGATTATACAGCTCACCTTATGACTATGGTAATCAGAAGATTGAGATCAGGTCTCCAGTCGGAAGATTTGAGACTATCGACGTCTCTTTTCAGGTAGTAGAGTTCTCTTTCTTTGAAAATGTTGCCACGCCATACGTAACAGGCAATATTGTCATATCTGACTCAAGTAACATATACAATCATGTTAACTTCATTGGTCAGGAAGCAATAGACTTTATAATTAAAGATGTTAATGATAAAACTTTCTTAAAGAAAAGCTTTGTTATCACTGGTGTTGAAAGGTACAAGAAGGGAAACGACTCTGTTGCATACATTGTACTGAACTTCACTGAGGAGCACCAGCTTACATCTGAGATAACTAGGTTCAGCAAGACCTATCAAGGTAAGATTGAAACTATCATCTCTAACATTATATCTGAAAATTTAAACAAGCAGGTTGAAGTTGAGTCTTCTTTTCAAAATGCAATCAGGTATCTTGCACCTTATACTATGAGTCCTATTGAAATGAGTAAGATGCTGGCTGGTAGGATCACTACGGCTAAAGGATCGCCGTTCTATCTCTACTCATCGCTTGCAGAAGAATCCCTAAGGCTCCAGTCTCTTGAAAGCATGCTGGATGATTCGCTTTACCCTTCATTGGAATTTATGTACATATCACCTACGTCTATACACGAGTCAGATCTTGATACTTTGGGAACTATTATTCTTGCAATGTCAATGTCTAAAAATGAAAATGTTATTGGATTGATGAGAAACAACGTGTTTGGATCTCAGCACTTGTGGTTAGATACTAACAAGACGATATCAACCGAGCTTCGCCATAGGTTTGATCAGAGTGTCAATGACTTGCCTAGGATCAACGGTACAACTAACTACGATTTCGACTTTGCAGTGAACTCAAAGGCATACCACCAGGGAGTGTCTTCAATGTGCTCATACGTCACAACAACGGGTCTGTTTGATAATGTCAACAGCCTGCATGAAGAAACAGTTTCCGATAATCACCAGAAGAAGGTTCAATCCAAGTCTTTTAAATCACTGATCGGAAAGACTCAGATGGACGTGACCATTCCTGGTTATCACTTTATGAAGTCTCCAACTCGCATTCTTGGAAAGATGATCAGGATGTATGTTCCTAAGAACATCGTTCCTACAGATGAGGCAAATGTCAACAGGAATAGCCTGGCAGATAAGAAGCTGACCGGAAAATATCTGGTGTTTGCTGCAAGACATGTATTTAAGAATGGTAAATATCACGTGACTACTAACGTGAGTAAGTACGATAATCTAAACAATCTTTCAAAAGAGAGGTTGAATGTAGTGTAATGAAGAACTTTTATGGTGACAGCACAAGATGGTTCATAGGAATCGTTGAGGATAACATGAATGATCCTCTTCAGCTGGGAAGAGTCAGAGTCAGGGCATTTGGAATTCATTCTCCTTTTCTTTCTGACATTGCAACAGAAGATCTTCCATGGGCTACAGTAATGGTGCCGGCTACTGAAGGTGGCATATCTGGAGTAGGAAGAACTCCAACTGGAATCGAGCAAGGTGCTTGGGTGTTTGGTGTATTTTTAGATGGAGAAGCATCTCAGAACCCGATGGTGATGGGAACCCTGCCAAAGATCGAGCTTCCTCAGGAAAATATCAATCCACTTCCTACTACACCCAATGCAGGTCACGGCGATGTTAATTACTCGCAGCCATTAAGAGGAAACAGCAACGCTGAAAAGACATTCAACGCTGCATTAGATAATGGATTCAGTGATGTGGTTGCAGCTGCAATCGTTGGTACACTGGCCACTACCTCTAACACCGAGCTCAACCCTCAACTAGAAACTTTTATTGAATCTGCTATTGAAGGACTTGTGTAATGGCTAAGACACAAAAATTTGGAATTGCTGGATGGTCCGGAGAAAGACTTAAAGATTTCTTCGAGTTCTGTTCAACTAATGTTCTTGATCCATATAAGATTGAAACTCAGATACAATACGTTCTGTATGAGTTAAAGACTAAACCCGAGTTGAACTCTGGTAAGCTGGCTGCGGCCAAGTCAGTGGAAGAGGCAGTTGACATCTTTACTAAGGAATACTTAAAAGTCACCGACTCTAAAGAGATAGCTAAGACAAAGAAGTCATACTCATATGATGCGTTTGAAAGGTTCGGCCAGTAATGCTCTTGAATGTACTTTCCATTGGATCAAAGGTCGCTTCTCTTGTAGGTGCAGGAGGAATCTCTTCCCTACTTAGCAGTGTAGTCAACATCGCAGGTCTGGCAAAGAGCCAGTTTGAAAAGCTCAGGAACTCTCCGCTTGATGCTTTAAGAGGTATCAATAAGCTCGGAGTAAACGTTGAGTTCGTTTCAGATGAAAGGTATGACAGTAACGGTGAGCTTCAAAGAAGGTTCAGTGTCGGCCTTGTCGGAGACAACGTAGAGAACTTTCAATCTTTATTTAAGAATCCTACAGTAGAAGGTGCAGGTGACTTCTATAGAAGCACTTTAGGTGGAGCCAACTTAAACCGGACTATCACGGCAGTTACAACGGACGGAGCCAAGAGCGCAGTATCAAAAGTTATTGCAAGAGATCCAGATCAGAACTATACGACAAAAGTATTTACGGATAAGCTCGTAGACTTTTCAGAAAGGCTCTATGATGGAGTCTCTGACGGCTCGACTAAGATCGGTCTTCTTAATCAAGCTGCGGCTGAGATTGCTAAGGCAGAAGAGGTGATTGAAGACACTATATCCAAAGGCGAGTCTCTGACTAACACTATCTTAGGCGATGCAACTTCTACTGAGAACTTAAGTGATAAGATTGAGCTCGATCCCAAGTCCGATGTCTTTGGTCTTTCGAGCATCGAGACTGTTGATATGAAGAACCTAAGCAGTAAGACTATCCTTAAGACGTATGAAGAGATGGAAGCTGCAATAAGATCCAGCACTCGTGAAATCACTGAAGTTGTTGTGCACCACACAGATACATTTGAAGATCAGCCTGTAGACTACGATGATGTATATAAGTGGCACACTGACAGGAACTTTTCAGATGTAGGCTATCACTTCCTCATCCTTCGAAGTGGAGACTTGCAAGTTGCACGCCCTATATCCAAAAAAGGTGCGCACTGCCTTAAAGGACATAATAACTACTCTATAGGAATCGCATTTGTAGGCGGAAGAGTAGGATCATCTAAGAACGGCGGATCAAAGAGAAGCTCAACCACCTTTAGGCCTGAGCAGTGGAACACATTCAAGGCATTTATGAGAGCCTTCTATTCCGTCCATCCAGGCGGGCAGGCGTGGGGCCACAACGATATTGATCCTGAAAGAAGATCTGATCCAAACTTTGATGTTGTAGCATATGTCGAAAACAGCTTTGGTAAAGAAAACGTACAGACCCCTGAACAGGCTAGATCTACAGGCGGTCTATCAATCGATGAGATTATAGAGAGACAGTAATGGCTGGTACTATTGCATATACAGAGATCCTAGGATCCGGTAGCTTTAAAGATAAATCCGGAGGGTTTACGAAAGTTCGACTGGCCGATGGAACTATTCAGACATTTGAAGGTGACCGAGCCTTTAGAAACAATAATCCGGGAAACCTGACTGGTACTGCCAGAGGTGCAGAGAATCTTGGCGCCATAGGTGTAGACTATGGTGGTAACTATATATTCTCATCTATGCAGAACGGCTTTAATGCGCAGAGGCAGTTCGTACTGAGAGAGCAGGGAGACAAGACCCTTGCCGACATGGTTGCAACATATGCTCCTCCTGGTGCAGATAACGATCCGTTTGACACCAACAAGACTTACCCCGAGTACCTAAAGGGTAAAGGGTTTGACCTCAATACTAAAGTAAAAGATCTTCCTGTAGCTGAACAGGAAAGACTCTTAGCCGTAATGATTCAAAAGGAATCTAAGCTGTCTGATGAGATCCTCGCACTAGTTAACGTAGGAGATCGGTCTAATTTAGTATCAGGTCAGCAGAGAGCCGAAGCCGAAGAAGGTGAAGATGGTGTCAGCTCACTTTCAGACGATGGAATCTCTGGTGCAACCGAGCAGAGAAACGATCAGTCCTTGGCGCCTGAGACTGTAGGATTCAAAGATCCGTTTAAAAACTTTCCTAGGCAGGACTACTACAACGAGGCTACAACTAACAGGGCAGCCAGAGGCCAGTGGGAACCTAAGCTGCAGATGGGTGGTGGAAGCTATAAGGGTGGATCTTTGTTTCCTACAGAAGCTAATCCAGAATACCCCTACAACAAAGTAACTGAGACATCGAGCGGCCACAGGATTGAACTGGATGACACTCCAGGGAAAGAGCGTGTTACGATGGTGCATACTGTAGGATCTGGCATGGAGTTTCATGCCGACGGTATGGTTGTACTGAATGCACATGATAAGATGGTGCAGGTTGTAGGAGATGACTTTACTGTGTATGTCAGAGGTAACGGTGATGTTACCTTTGAAGGAAACCTGAACATGCATGTTACAGGTGACTATAAGCTCAAGGTGGATAAGAACTTTATCTTAGAGGTAGACGGCAAGTACATTCAGACTATCGGTCAAGGAAAGAACGAGACTGTAGAGGCAGATAAGATCAGTACTGTTGTAGGTAACCTTTCCGAGTCTATTACCAAGAACTCTACAAGGATGAGTCTAGGTGGTGCAAACATAATCACTAAAGGTAACTTCAACCTGTGGACAGACGGTAATGCAGAGTATGGAACTTCAGGCTCAACTCACCTTTCTGCTCAGACTGAGATTGATATCGCAACACTTGACTTTAATATGACGTCTGAGTACATGGCTCTCGTTGCGCCTGACGGAAAGGTTGGAGGGGAGAACATTACAGTTACCGGTGATACTTTTTCAGGTCAGACATATCTCGGTGATGTTTTCTCTGGAACAGCAAAGGCTGCATACTCAGCGGCCATATGGCCGGATGCTAGTGTCTTAAATCCTGGGGATCTTGTTAAACTGGCTGCAGCGAGCCTGGATATAGTAACTGATACTTTAGGAAACTCTAATAAGGGTATCTTAAAGATCGATGTGGATCCGGAAGAAAAGATCCTGCAGAACTTGGATCTGAGGGAGATGAGCACTGTAGGTGAAAACACATCCACAACATCTAAGCCCAGTAAGTACAGCTTAGAAAATACTCTAAACACTATTAACAACCTGGTGCCATAATGATTATTCGCAGAGACACTATCACAACTAGAGAAGTCAGGTCCAAGCTGAGGGAAAAGAACAACAGGAACGATGATCTGTTCATTTCCTTCTGCATATCTCTGGGAGTACTTGACTCTAACTTTAAGACTGCTGCTCCTGCGAGCATTTCTAGAATCATTAATAAAGAGCCTAAGGGTAAGTTTGGAACCAGGAAGTATGGGCAAGGCACGACTGTAAAAGGTAAGTTTAAAGAAAGCCTGCAGCTAAATAGAATCATTCCTGAAAAGCAGTATAATCCAGTTAAAAAGACGGAGATCTTATCTGCAACTAAGCTGGCCAAAGGTGTACCTCTAGCGAGATTTGTATCTACCAACGCCTCTTCACAGGCAACTCTTAATGATTTTCCAGATCTGGCTGATAGAAAGAATCTAGCCAAGCACTACTATATGTTTGCACAGATGATGAACGGCGCGGCAAACCTTAGGGACAGGTTTGGTGCAGGATACTCAATCTCTGTAACTGAAGGTCTGTATCTACCTGAGACGACTGAGACATTAACTTCTGGAGGGATCAAGGATCTTGCAACTAAGGGTAGAG
>CALBDR010000476.1 GCA_937927525.1 uncultured Candidatus Melainabacteria bacterium | reverse complement strand
GCTCCTACGTTAGATGATAGTGTTCTCACAAAAATAGACAGCTTAAAAAGTAATATACAAGACTATAAAACTCAAATAGCTAAGCTAAAAAAAGATATAAACTCGCTGGACACTTCTGACCGCTGTTATGCCTGTAAACAGCCTATAGACAATTCTAAGGCTAAAGAATTGAGCGAGTCATTAACACAAGAAATTGCTCAGAAGCAGAAATTGTTAGGTAACTATCTCTCTAGTCTTGAAAAGTTATTAGAAGTAAAAAATACCTATGACAAAGATATGTTAGCGTTTCAACATAATCAAAAAGCAATAGAACGCTTTACTCAATTAGCGCAGTTAATAGATAGTACATTACCTAATAGTTATCCTAACTATGATGAAATAGCTAAAAAACTAAAAGACCTAAAAGATACAGTACAGTCTCAAGAGACTAGCCTAGAAGAAGCAAAAAGACATAATGAAAGCGTTAGAATTAGAAACGCTAAAATAGATGCCCTAAAAGAGCAAATTAGAAATTTTAAAGCTAGACAAGAGCTAGTAAAAAATGATATACTAAATATTCAAAATGAAATTGCTAACCTCACAATACTAAAAAAAGCTTTTTCTACTTCAGGTATCGTAGCTTATAAGCTAGAAAATGTAGCTAAACAACTAGAAGAAAGTATCAACTACTATTTATCTATGTTAAGTGACGGACAGTTTCAAGTGGTATTTAGGCTTACCGGAGACAAGCTAAACATAGTAGTTATTAATGAAGGTAAAGAAGTAAGTATAGACTCGCTATCTGGAGGTGAGTTTTCTAGAGTACAAACTTCAGTACTATTAGCAGTTAGAAATACTTTATCTAACATAGGTGGGAAAAGTATAAATCTGCTGTTTTTAGATGAAGTTATGGCGGTATTAGATGATGCAGGTAAAGAAGGCTTAATAGATGTATTACAAAGAGAAAAAGGATTAAATGTATTTTTGATCTCTCACGAGTATAAACACCCACTAATACCTGTAATAGAGATTAGCAAAAAAGAAAAGATTAGCAAGTTAAATATAAACTAAACTACTCATTCCTGAGGGAGTTGAGTAGAATCTTTATGTGTAAGGAGACACTATATGATTACTATTGGAAAAAATCCAATCAAATTTCAACTAAAAAAAGAATTTAAAAAAGGTTTAAAAACACAACCTATTAATTGGGGGTATGGGGGCTTAAGTGAATTTACCTACTATAGAACCTATGCTCGCAAAAAAGAAAACGAAAAACTAGAAACTTGGCACGACTGTGTAATTCGTGTTATCGAAGGTATGTTTAGTATTTTAAAGACGCACGCAATTACTTCAGAACTTCCTTGGAATGAGAAGCGTGCTCATAAGCTAGCAGAAGAAGCTGCTCAAAGACTCTTTGAGTTTAAATGGACACCACCTGGGCGTGGACTATGGATGATGGGTACAGATTATCTATGGGAAAAAGGTGCAATGGCCTTGTACAATTGTGCTTTTGTATCTACCGAAGATATTGACGCAGAACTTTCTAAGCCATTTGCTTTCGTAATGGATACAATGATGAGTGGTAAACTTACATCCTAATTGCCTCTCAATAAACAAGCTGTTAATTGCTGGAAACCCCTTAAAGCTTATATAACTACAACATATAGTGAAAGCTACGGTGTGAAAGTTAGAAAATATATAAGATTGGGCAATCAGCAGCCGAGCCTCTAAGTCTTTATGATAGGAGGAAGGTTCAACGACTAGACATATAAGAAAAAAGGAGTCAGGATATGTTAAATCCTAACCGAGAAAGAACATCAAAAGAACTTGAAGGAGCCTTTATTGGCACTTTATTAGGAGATAGCTACATAAGTAATGGTAATATGTTTGCCTGCGAACAAACTAGTGAAAATCTTATAGAATATAAGAAAATATTATTAGAACAGTTAACAGGAAAAAATATTAACACCTCAGTCAGACAAAGAAAGCCGGCAGTAGTACATAATAATAAACATAAAAGCACTTTTAAACCGTCTCATTCTACAAAAGCAAGACATGAGTTATTTAAAAAATTAAGAGAGCAATTATATGTTAACGGTACTAAGCAAGTTAGTATGTCTATATTAAAAAGATTAACTGATGAAGGGTTAGCTCTTTGGATAATGGATGATGGAACTATGTACTATAGTGCTTCTAATCATACTAAATATATGCGAATATGTACAGATTCTTTTGATGCTTTTTCAATAAATCAAATTCAGCAATTTTTTAGTGAACGATATAATATAGCTACTAAAATTTATATGCACAATAGCGGAAAGGGTTCTATAAAAAAACCTAGAATCCAATTTAATGCTGCTAACGCACAAAAAATTATTTCTAGAGTTTATAAGTTCACTTTGCCAGAATACTATTACAAATTAAATTTACATTATACAGACAAAACTCTTAAATCAAAGCGTTGTTTGTCAGAATATGTAAATGCTGTATCTTATATGTCACAACACAGCTCACCGACACAGCTCGGGGAAGATATAGTCTAGTCTTTTATGAAAATAAAAGTATATACGGTAGGATGCGGATACGACACAGACGGAGCTGGAAAGGTTGTAGTAAATACTCCTCAAGGCGAACCAGAACTAGTAGTCGTAGAAGACACAAGAGAAGGTTGGGTAGAGCTTATCTCTTGCTTAATGGACTCTTATTTTGAAGAAGGAAGTGCTCCTATAACTTACGACGTGAGTAAGGTAAGAGCTTATGGAGAACCGATTAAAGGTTTTGGTGGAGTAGCCAGTGGACCGGAACCTCTCATTCAAGGATTTAACGGCATTAAAGAAATACTAGATAATAGAAATGGTCAACTGCTAAAGTCCTCTGATATTGTAAGTATAATGGGAGTAATCGGTAAAATAGTAGTAGCCGGCAATGTACGTAGAAGTGCTTTATTAGCTTTAGGAGACTCAGAAGATACTGAGTATGTAACATTAAAAAACTGGGATAAAAATCCAGTAGGTATGGGAACTAAAGCCCCTGAAGAGTTAAAAGAAGTTAATTTGGAAGACTATAATAAGTATAATGACTTGAGTGTCCCTTACAAAGAAAAAAGTAAAATCGCTGATAAGTATAAAGACTATACTTGGAGCTGGAAATTTGGAGGATATTTATGGGCTAGTAATAACTCTCTATATGCACATTCAGGAATGGACTACTCTAAATATGTAGATTCTATAGCCCAGAATGGGGAGCCTGGTTTCTTCTGGTTAGATACTGCAAGAAATTACGGAAGATTAAAAGACAGTATCAAAACAAATGATACTAAAGTAAAAGGATTAAATCCTTGCGTATCTGGAGATACTTTAATAGCCGTAGCAGACGGTAGAAATGCGGTAACTATTAAACAACTAGCCGAAGAAGGTAAAGATGTACCAGTCTACTGCGTAAATGATTTGGGGCAGACTACTGTCAGCCTTGCTCAACATCCAAGAGTTACAGGACATAATAAACAGCTATATAAAGTTACTCTAGATGATGGCACTAGTATTAGAGCTACAGATAATCACGAGTTCTATCTACCTTCGGGAGACCGTAGAGCCTTAAAAGATTTAAGTGTTGGGACTAGCCTAATGGCTAGACGTAAATGGGTTGCTCAGATGAAGTCAAAAAGCCAAGACTATATGTGGGTATCTCATTCTGATAATGACAATAAAAATAAAGCAGAACACAGACTGTTTGCTGAATTTTTTGAAGGCAGAAAACTTAGTAATACTGAAGTAGTTCATCATAAAGATTATACCGGACTAAATAACAATTTTGATAACTTAGAAGTTATGAGTGCCTCAGATCACGATATGTTACACAGTAAAGACATGATGGGAGATAAAAATCTATATCATAGGATGTCTGAGGAGTGGAAAGAAAGATTTCATAAGCCCAAATTCGGAGCAGACAATGGTATGTTTGGAAAGAAGCACTCAGAAGGCTCTAAGCAACTTATTGGCGATAAAAGCGTTGAGCGCTGGCCTAATCCTGAATATAAAGAAAGGATGCGAGTAGCTATAAAGAATGCTATGAAGAAGCAAGAAGTTAAGTTAAAACTATCTCAGGCTATGAAAAAACGTTATAATGAATGTGAACGCATAGTTATATCAGAAGATGAAGTAAATAGTGTAATTGAGCGTAATGAGGCAAACTGGACTTCTAGTGGGAAGCTTTATTTTGTAAGAAAAATTGATGCTATTGATGGGCAAGAATTTATTGTGCCATTCTCTGATAGACACGTAAACACTCGTAATGCAGAAAATGG
>CALBDR010000475.1 GCA_937927525.1 uncultured Candidatus Melainabacteria bacterium | reverse complement strand
GTCTTAGCAAATCAGGTTGTAAATCTGAGGAGTTGGGACAATATAGAAGGGAAAGCTCAAAAAAAAAGTGAGTTTTTTCGCATTTTCCTATTTTGTCTTAGCAAATCAGGTTGTAAATCTGAGGAGTTGGGACAATATAGAAGGGAAAGTTCGCAGTAACGTGGCTTTTAAGCGGGGGAGTCTGGTTTTGAACTGGGTGACCACGTGTATAAAGGGTTGCAAGCCCCTGTAAACACGGAGCACTGCACTTGCGAGCCCCTATAATAAGGGGCTAATCAGTCAGCAAGGTACGAGGCTTTTGAGTCTTTTACACATAACGTGTATTAGCCGTATATGAACCGTATTACTACTCTCATAAACCATGATTACATGCAAAGATGGCAAATCACTGTATTCAGTGACGAGAAGTTAGAGGTATGGCGAAGATAAGGTAAAAATACAGTAGAATTGTAGTAAAGTTATAGTAAAAACTATGGCGAAAGACTTAAGGAAGGTTGAAGTCTAGTCGTAAGGCTATTGTACGGCAGCTGGGACAGTCCATCTACTATGGGTTTCCTCCTCCTTTCCTGAATTAAGCCTGTCTGTTCCCTTGTGAGGAGTGTTGTGGGTCTGCCTGCTACCCAAGAATATAGTAACACCGATTTTTTTCTTTTGCTCAAGGGAAAAATACAGATAGAGATAGATAAAGATAATAGAGATGTAAATAGATAAACAGATTTATTTTAACTAAAAATAATTAACTATGAATCTTCTTTAATCAAGTATTTGTGGTTACATTGGAGAAGGTTCGATTCCTTCTATTCATGATATAAAAATAAATAGTACAGAAAGCGTGACATCTTTTAAAAACTTTATGATTGGTTGGTTCAAAATAAAAAGTTACTTTGTGATATTTATGAAAAATGAAATATTTGAGACACTTTGATTTTTTTTGAAAGTATGAAGTTTACCTTTTAAGTTACCACTCGATGAATACAGGAAAACACAAATACAATATACAAAATTGCTATTTTATAAATAGCTCATTATGAAAAAAATTATCAATTTCAAAACAAGGATTTTCAGTTTATAAAGCTTTAAAGTTAACCAACACATTGCCTGTATTTGATTCCCGTTTGCAGTGCAATGCGCGGTTCTTTCGTTCTCTTTCGGAAAGGAAAGATCTGGAAGAAAGAGAACAGCAAGCAGAAGTCGAATTCCTTAATTCGACTTCAGATGAGGGAGAATATCCTAGTAATTCGCTCATTGCATTTCAAGCAATTGAAGAAAACACAGACGTGTATAAGTGTTTAGAGTCTATTTTAGCAGATAAGACATTTACGCTTAAAGAGCGTCAAAAAAAAATTGAAGAAAGGTGGGCCTTCAATGTATACGATGCCATGCATGCAAAACCATCGCTATATCACGTGAGGTATTTCAAAAGGTTCATTGGTCAAAAAAAGATGGATGCCTTCAAAGCGCATATAAATGACTATATGCAAGATAGAAGAACTGGTTTTGCTGATCAAATGCATAAATGGATTGCGGCGATGTTGAAATTAATCATCGCAAGAGATCCGTCTTTATCTGAGCGTTACCTTACCATGAAGGTTAAAAGTAGTGATAAAATGATCTCATGTTTAAAGGATGAGATGATTAAAACATTATCATCGCATAGCATGCTTGATGATCTCGTTGCCCGTATCTTAATGCATATTCTATCTTTGTCCACCTATGGTAGAGTAGATATGTCGATTTTTATTAATAAAAAAGACGACCTAAATTCCCATTTGTTTATTGATGGAATGGATACGATTTCATTATCGAATAATGATATGGATGAGGATAACATATCTTATGGATATGTGACTACACGTTCGGATGTTGCTGACACACTTCGGCAAATGCATTTAGGTTTATTTTATAGTATGTTTAAGGTTGCTTTTGAGAAAATATTAGAAAACAACCTTTCCTCTTCTCAAGACATTAAAAAATGGGCAGGTTTACCATGATCTCTGCAAACATATTTGTCCTTTAAAAATAGAACTGAAAGTAAGACAGCTTCTGATTGTATTGAAATCTTACAGATTAATTCGCAAGTAATTATGTTTAGCATGCTTACTCTTATGTCTGGTGCAAATATAATTAAGATGTCTGACGCTGTAACGCATAGGAGACGGAGTCAGTCTGTTAAAAAGCAGATTATGATATTTTGTCCTATAATTTACGGCGAGTTAATAGGAGTGACTCAACATCTTCCTATGATTTCGAAGCCTCTCAATTGAAAAAAAGGGGGAGTAAATGGTGGTATTTTGTCTAATAGTGTGAAAAGTACTAAAAATACACGATTGGGTCTTAATGTCGTAAAAAATTTAGTTACTGGGTCTAGTAGTAGTAAGCTTTCAGACGAATGTTTAAAAGCTATTAACCTAACACAGGCAAAATCTTATCAGATCTGCTCTGAAGCTTTAGAAGTTTTAGAAGCTATTTTCGAAAAAAAGGAATATGCTTCTATTAGGAGTGAGTTAGGTCTTTTGACTGATGATGAAATGGCATCTCTAAAGGATCGTGAATCCAAATTGGAAGATGCTGGTAAAGATTCTCAACTCAAATTGAGAGCTATCTATGAAGAGTGAGCGAATCTTAAAAGTCGTCAGTTGCTTTTGATTGAGAAAAATGATCCCGATGTTGTATCTATGGTGATAGAAACTATAGAGCAATATTGTAGATTTTCACCCATTAAAAACGCTAATGGAACTCTTAGTTCCAAATATAAAAAGCTTTATCTTAAGCTATTGTATGATTTTAATTATAGTGATAAAATAAAGCAACTTCAAAAAGAAGTTTCTTTATGAAAGCGATTAAGATCGGAAATAGAATCTGCTGACAGCAGTAAGTTATTATGAAAAAGAAACATACGCATAGCACGTATGTATTCTCCTTTCAAATTTTACTTCCCTAATTTCGCAGACTTTCGTCTGCGATTTTATCCTATGACTTATTTATTTACACGTACGTCTGGCATGTACAAATATTTACTAAAATCTGCCGATGTAAGTAGTTACACTGCTGAAGGTAAAGCTACGCTTTACTACAGTCTTTTTAGCTCTGTTAGTGAGGAGAAGGCTAAAATTCTTCCAAATTGAGACTTTTCTGCTTGATATAAAAGTATCGAAGGAGAAATGTTTTTAAAGGAGCTATCAGACTTGACTACAGACGAGCAGTTTCTTAGTAAATATAAGCATACCATCAAAAGTGGAGATGAATTTCGTTGTCTTCTTATGTTTAGGGAAATAAAGAAAGTTTCATCTCGTCCGCGTTATAAATCGGGGTTTATGATTGAGTTTGATCAACGTAGCAGTGGCCCCCAAATTGCTGGATTATTGTATGGCGATAATATGTTGTGTGATGCTGCTTTCAAAAGCAGCCACCAGGATATTTATGGGTACATACAAGAAAAGTTTTTAATAAAATTAAAAGAATTCAATTCAGAAAATGAGAAATTAAAAAAAGAAGGTATTCCGTTGTTGGAACGCCTGCAAATAATTTACGGCGTTGAGCCACAATATTATAACGTAGATTTGCTACATCTAAATAAGAATATTAACTTTACGGATTCCGAACATAATCCATTGATTTGGACTTTGGAAGAGTCTGATATTAGTTGGTTTTTTGAAAAATTAGAGTTAATCTTTCGGAAGCGTAAGACTTGAAAGTACATAATCATGTGCGGTATGTATAAGCAAGGAAATTTAGCTCGCACTAAAGAGCATGTGTGAGCTACATTGTTTCATGACTATGGTTCTGTATGTTATGAGTGATCTTCTGTGCAGGAGAATTTCTATTTCAATCTCTGTTTTAAGATCACTCAAATGTACGAGACGCTTCTCAAAGAGTGCTTTCCAATTTTCACTTCAAATTTAGAAAGTATATGTAAATGATCTAATTTTATCAGTAAGTTACAGTGAGAGGAAGCTCTTTCCAACAGAAGGGCATCTACAGTAGGAATTACTTGACTTACACTAGATGGGTCTAGTATTACATATCTCTATTACGACAGGCCTAATATCAAGGCCAGGTATTATGACACTGTTCGTAAAAGAATGGTGCAAACTAGAATAAACGTGACGTCATCGAAGACATCGCGTGAGTCTAATTTGCAAAAGCAGAATATTGCCTTTCCCGCAAACTTGATTCATAGTTATGATTCAACCTTTATGCGTCAAATGGTTTTATCCTATCATGAAAAGACGTCTGGTAGGATATTAGAGCCGCTACACGACGCTGTAAGCTTTCATCCAAATGATTTTAAAATCATTTTGGAAGTTATTTATGAGGTTTACTCAAAACCGGAGTTTAGTTTCGAGGAATTGAGTGAATTATTATTCAAGCCCAATCTTATTGGGACTAAAGCGGACCGTGTAAAAGCACAAGAGCTACTTGAGGCTTTAACTTTACCGGATCAAAAGTCTACATCTATTAAGACATATGAAGACGTCTTATATATGTACTCTTTAGCTTAAAGAATCAATTTTGAATAACATAAAATTTATGAATTTTATTTAAGTAGAGGTAAATTTAAAGTCGACCAAAATGGGTCCACTACTAAGAAAAAATTTTAAACTTAAAAAAAAAAGTGAGTTTTTTCGCATTTTCCTATTTTGTCTTAGCAAATCAGGTT
>CALBDR010000474.1 GCA_937927525.1 uncultured Candidatus Melainabacteria bacterium | reverse complement strand
CATTAAATGAATCTGTGTCTAATACTTCACACTGAGCGTATATGGTTGTTAAACCGCCATCAGCAACGACATCAATGATGCTGTTATCAGGAGAATCTATTAATCTGAATGTCTTTTCCAACTTACTAGGTACAGAGCCGATAACTTTGTTTGTTGCTAAATCCCTACTATCTGGAATGTAAACACCTACAGGGTATAGTGCTTTAGCTTCTTGTTTAACGGTTACTTTTGTTGTAGGAAGACTTGAGTTAACTGTCCAGTTATGCTCTTGTGAAACTGCTGGGTTTACTAAAACTTTAATTGTTGGTGAACCTGCGTTTATTACGTCTTCAATAAATGCATTTGAAAGAATACCACCAGACGGACTAACTTTTCTTCTATTGAAGTTTAGTGAACCGAGATAGCGTTCTGTTGAACCGATTGACAATAAAGTTCCGTCCGTAGTTGATTTTCTAATACGGAAAACTCCGAACGATAGGTGATCTTGGTATTCTGTTGTTTCAAAACCAATAAATCCAACCTTTTCGAGTTGCTCAGACACACTTGTAATTCCTTGAGAACTTTGAATATCGGTTGCTGATAATACAAAATCGGTTCTGTCATTGGTAATTTCTCCAAAAGTATCAGAACCAGTAAGACTGTTTAGCGTTAAAATTGACTCAAAAAATGGAGATGCGGCTGAGACTGCTGAGTTATCAGCAAATCCGATGTAGTATCCTTCAGCTACTTCATTAATTGTTGTTTGTAAATCGTTTAAGACAACTAAACCAGCTGTCATTGTATCTGCAACATAAGAAGCAGAATTGTCTCCTGTTTCAATATCTCCCCAACTAAAATTTCCCTCAAGAAGTTTAGAATATTGGGTAGGAGATAGAGAAATATGTACTGGAGCACCAATTTGAAATTCTCCAGTTGCTGATGTCATTGGATATAACAGAGCACTATAAGAAGAAGTAAAGCCATTTCCATCATTTGCACCGTATGGCAATCTTACTGTTAACAAATTACCAGGAGAGTTTAAAACTTCTCTTGCACTATAATAAAAATATTTTTCAGCGGGTGTTGTGGGTGTGCCATAAACAGCTTCAAATTCACTCATTGTCGTAATTTGAAGAGGTTCATTAATAGGTCCTTGTTGCGAAAAGCCAGGTAGTAAGACGTGTGTGCCTTCTGGTGCCGGAGTTACGCTACGAAGAGACAAATCTTTTTCAGTAATTTGTATTCCAGGTGAAGTAATTGTTTTAGCCATATATATATTATTTATCTAAACTAGTGACATTTTTTTATTTGCATAAAACACTTTTAGGTCGGATTACTTGTAGTTGACTATATTGAAATTCAGCTGATGATTCTAAAATTTCTCCGTCTCTATAATTATACGAAATACCTCCTAAAGAAGTTATAAAAGCGTAGTAATAAACGAATTCAATGACAGTTTGGTTATATTCATTTAAAGCTAGTATAGACAAAGTAGATTGATAATCAGTATGAGTACCTTTTTGAATTTTCTCAATACTCGTTAACCTTTTGTCCGTTTTACCTGTGTAAGAGCTTTGTAAAGGATCATTTAACAAAGCTAACCATTGCCATAATGAAAAATAATTTTTATACTGATTATCCACTACAAAATTAATACTTAAAGGAGGGTAATTAGGTCGAGTATGTGAAGAATAATTAGGAACTTGACCTCCATAAGGAACAGCAATCGGAGGCACAGTAATTGTTGGAACAATTGTCCCAAAAATACTCATTTCTAATGGTTTTAAACTAACATCGGAGTCTACTGCCTGCTTATCTTTAAGAGCTCTTGGTAAATTTAGGACTAATATAAATTTATCTTTAGAAGCTCTGTTTAATACAGATTGCTCAGTAGGGTTACCAGTTCCAGCTAATAAATCATCCATCATAAAAATTCATATCCTTGTTCTAATAAAGTTTCAACATCTTCTTCATATTTATCAGAAGTTTCTAAGTAATCTTTAAAGTTTGTTGATAGAGAACTAACTTGTTCTTTCTTAATAACGTTTTCGTAGTTTGGAATTACTGTCTGCTCGTTGTTTAATTGTTTTAAAGCATAATTTGATGCAATATGTTCCCAATATCCATTAGAACAAATTTTTAATGGCTTAAGCTGACTATCAAATTGTTCAATTACAAAATATTCTTGACATAGTGTTGGTTCTAATAAAAACAATGCCCAAACTAACGCCATAACTCTATCATCAAAATGATTGTCGTTTCTTTTTCTATAAACCCCATTAGGGTGTCTGATAAATGTTTCAAATTCTGAAATTGTGTTTGTATCATTTATTGCTACTGTTTGTAAGTGGTTTACCCAATACCTCATGTTTTGAATGCCGTCAAATTTAATATTAGTATGTGATAAGACTCCTAAGTTTCGTGTTCTGTTGTATTGATCCTTTTCAGAAATTTTATTGTAGCTAACTATTTTTTCATAGTTGTGGTTATAATATAAAGCATCAATAACTTGTGCTCCACAATTATTGCGCTCAATTAACATTGGAGGCACTCCCCAAGAACTCCCTATAATATTAAGTTTGTTAGCAAAATGGTACGGTTCAATTACTGAAGAACCGTAAACAGCTACTTGCTTGATGTTTTTTAAATCTGTAATGTCAAGTATCTGAGCAACAGAAGCAGCTCTTCCAATACCCTCCCCTACATCTACACCTATTGCATATAAATGGTCTGAATTAGGATATTCATATACTTCATAATCCCCATTATCCCCAACCCATATCGGAGCTTTCTTTTCAAGCTTGAACCGTTCAATGACAGCTGCCCCAACCGCACAAGATGCATTATCTATAAATATGTTGCCAAATTCTTGTAAAAACTTTTCTTCAGATCCTAATGCTGCGATCATGTCTTTTTTCCAAACGTCATCTCGTTCAGGAACATCCCACCAGTCAATTCGTTCAGACTTCCATCTAGTGTTAGGGTTACTGTCGGCTTCAGAATATATTTCATAGAATTTATTTGCAACTCCGTTAGGAGTTGATACCATAAAGATTTTAGATGTTTTACCTGATGAGATTGCGGGTATAACTGAAGCCCAAAACTCTTCAAGAA
>CALBDR010000473.1 GCA_937927525.1 uncultured Candidatus Melainabacteria bacterium | reverse complement strand
GTACTGCTATCATTAATAAGTTTACTCCTTTTAGATCAGAAGTAGGTTCTAACACATTAGTATTCTCTACTGATAGAGACATTGTAGCTACAAATGATGGAACAGGAACATTTATAGCTAATAATATTACTGTTTTTGAGGGACAAGTCTTAACAGAATTCTTTGATATCACTACTGCAGATCAAAAGATAGTTCTATCTTCTTCTAACGTAGATATAGATAGTATCGATGTTACTATACAAAATAGTTTATCAGACTTATCAAATACAACATTCTCAAAAGCTGAAAATCTGTTTAACCTTACACCAGAATCGTCAGTATATTTTGTTCAAGCATATGGAACTGATAAGTATGAAATTGAATTTGGTAACAATGTAACAGGAAAGAAACTTACTCCTGGTAATATTGTTAGAATTAGATATAGAGATACTTTAGGCGAGGAGGGTAACGGAGCTAGAGAATTTAGATCCTCTAATAATCTTTTGTCTGCTACTACTGTTAGTAGATCTAGTTCTGGTTCTGAAAGAGAGTCGATCGACTCTATTAGATTCAATGCTCCGCGGGTGTTCTCAACACAAGAAAGAGCAATCACAGTCGAAGATTATAAAGCTCTGGTAAAGAATAAGTTTCCTACAATTGAGACTTTAAATGTGATTGGTGGTGAAAATCTAAATCCTCCAAGATATGGTAAGGTTGTTGTTATTCCTAAGCCATTTAATTCTCAGTTTGCAAGTAGGTCTCTTAAGGATTCGATAGTAGAATTTATTAAAACAAGGGCATCATTAAGCACCGAAGTAATCACTGCAGATCCTAAGTTTATTATCTTAGATATTAACAGTCTCGTTAGATTCAATTCTACTCAAACTACAAGAACAGCAGAAGAGATCAAATCTGCTGTTGTTAGCAATATTTTAAGATATGGATCTACTAATTTATCAGAATTTGATAAAGATTTTAGATACAGTAAACTGCTAAACGATATTGATAATACAGATTCAAGCATATTGTCTAATAACACTAAAGTTAGAATGGCTAAGGAACTCAGACCATTTGCAAGCAGCTTGGAAGATTATAATCTAGATTTTAATAATAAAATTGTACCAGGAAGTATCACATCCTCGTTATTTACAATTACTGTCAATGGTGTAAACTTCGAATGTTCTTTAGAAGACCTAAATGGAACTATTAGACTAGTTACAGAATCAAGAGGTTCAAAGGAAGTGTTGAACTTTAATGCTGGTACTGTAGATTATACTACCGGTTCTGTTTTTCTTGATCAGTTTAAAGTAGATTCTTACTTTAAAAGAGGCAGAAAGGCATTTGGAGATAGAGTTCAACTTTATGCTCAAAACGAAGATACAGATATTTTGGTAGAACAGGATCAGATTGTTCTTATACAATCCTTAAATGTAAACGTATCAATAGTTGGACAGACTACAGATGACTAGGTTTTCCAGAAGCGAGAAGAATACTAATCATTTTGTAAAATCGCAGTTTCCAGATTTTTTTCTTGATGAAGGTGAGGGGATTGTAGATTTTGTTGATGCTTATTACAGACACATGTCTGCTAATACAGCATATAATATGAGAGATCTTCAGCTTCAAGGCGATATTGATACAACATCTAATACAAACTTAATAAGATTTAATAATAAGTATACATTCGGCTCTGGTAGATTTATTAAGGAACTGCCTGCAGTTATTACCGGTGATCTTAGGTTCATTATAAAGCATATTAAAGATCTTTATAGATCTAAGGGTACCGATAGAGGAACAAAACTGTTCTTTAGATTAGCATTTAATGATGCTCCTGAAATCTTTACGCCTGGTCGATTTCTTTTTAGACCATCAGATTCTGTATTCAGAAGGCCTACAATTATCGAAGTTTCGTTAGGACAGGGATATTCTTATTCCAGACTAGTTGATCTAGTGGGTAAAGATATAGTAGGATCAAAGTCTGGCTCGTCTGCAACTGCTAGAAATGTCTTTAAGAAAATAGTAGACAAAAGAGAAATTATTTACGTTGAAATTGAAAATATTAATGGTAGTTTTAAAACTGGTGATAAAATCACGGAAAGAGGTGCATCACAATCAGAAATAACTTTAGCTCCTAGAATTACTGGTCCTATTGATGAAATAATAGTAGAGAATGGATCATCTGGTATTCCCCTTGGCACTGTATTTACAGCTTTGCCTGTAAAGGATGGAAGTGAGTTAAAGGCTTCTGTAACAGATACAGAATTAATTCTTGGTACCTTTAAATTAAGAGGCGTTGCAGGTTATGGATATAGTAATAAATCTCAAGTAGTTATTTCTAGAGCACCAGGCGAATCTAATCAGATTGACAGAGGACAGTTTAGCGTTCAAGTCGATTCTGTTTTTTCATCTCATCAAGTAAATGGTGATTTGATTAAAAACTTTGATTCAATGACTCTTGGAGATACCACCTTCAACGGAACTGTATTGGATTACACTGATACAGGAAACGCTTTCCACGTAACTCAGTTAAACGATATCTTATCGACTGAAACTAGAAGCTATGGATCTATTGCTAATATTAAGGTAAACGTAGATCCTAAAAATTATAATGGTATTAGTAATCCCTTTATTGCAATAAAAGATGTTACATTCTCTGCAAACCAAACAGGCAATGTTGCGGTAACTAGCAACACGTTGTTAGAAGCATCTCATCAAGTGTTTAGTAATTCACTGATTACAGTATCAGATACATTTACAGGTAATGTGACTGTTTTTGCTGCAAGAAAGGATGTAAGAGGATACGGGACTGATTTTCAAAATCAATTTGTTCCTTTTGATGTAATCAAAGTAATGGATGAAAACGGTCAACCGACTTATCATAACATCGAATCAATTTCTAATTCTACGTTTATGACTCTTGGCCAAAGATCTCCATTTAGTATTGCTAATACTACGTTCAGCAAGGGCTTCGTTAATTTTGTTAAGTTAATTGACAGTGATGGTAACGAGACGGTAAGAGCTGTTAATAATGTAGTGAATAGTACAGCTGTATATATTGACGATAAAATACTTACTGGAGAATTAAACAGCAATCCTTCTTTTACTTTAAGAATTGGATACGATACATCTAATGTAAACTTTAGCAGTTCTAATGATAAGCTAAAGAGAAAAGTAAAGACAGGTGCCACCTTTACTAACATCAATACTGGCGAAAACGCTGACTTTGAGTTTAGTGTAACGTCGGGCGCTGGTGCTGTATCCACACTAAATATTCTCAACTGTGGATTTGGATACAATCCTGGTGAAGAAGTTGTTATGAGATCTGAAGATCTTGCTCCGTTTATCAACATTGTTGATAATGATAGAAAGGGATCTGGAGCTTCTGCTATTCCAGTACTGGCTGGAGGAAAGATTACATCTGTTATTGTTACTAATGGTGGACAAGAATATTCTGATCCTAGAATATCAGTAGAAGGTGGTACTGGCTTTGGAGCTAGACTTACAGCTACTTTAGAGAATGGTAAAATAACTAACATTAATGTTGCTAACTCTGGACTGGATTACATTAACAACCAAGA
>CALBDR010000472.1 GCA_937927525.1 uncultured Candidatus Melainabacteria bacterium | reverse complement strand
GGCTTGATGTACGTACATCTTCAACAGTTTATGATCATACGGGAAGACCACTAGTCTTCGCCCCAACAAATTTGACTGTTAATGCAAACCCTAGAGATTTTTATGTACCATCTAACCAAGCAAGGAATTTTCCACCAAGTGATTTGACTATTACTGGTTCTAATGACACTTATACACCTTCTGAGCAAAACTTAAATTTCGCACCAACAGAATTAAATCTTGGTAGTCCAAGAACAGTTACCCCAAGTTCACCTTTAGCACCTGAGTCTTGGCAGCCTACTACATTAGATTTAGGAATAACAAACCCTTCCAGTCCAACTACAAGTTCCCCGACTAACATAGAATTTAAACCAACAGAATTAGAAGGCTTAGATTCTTTAAATAGCTCAGGGCAACCTCAAGTGGAAGCTGACGAAGGTGTTCCAACTGCTGAGTACAAATATGATACATCTAAGGTTGCTAAATTTGCTTCAGTTTTAGCTACTAAAGGAATTGATGAATTAGAAGGTATTACTTTTAAAGAAATTTTTAACGGTGGTTCTAACTTAGATCCTCAAGCTTATGTTGCTGATATTGAAAAATATTCAAAAGATAGTAACGTACCAAGTGAAACAGATGCTGGTTATGAAGACTATATTAAGAAGAGCTATCAGCTGGGTAAGTTTAGGCAATATTTATATGTAGAAGAATTATCAAAATTATTTGCTGATGGCGTTGATACTAGAGCTAATTTTGTAATTGTTGAAAAAGCTTTAGATCAGACTCTAGGGCTATCTAGTGATGCTGAAAAGGTGAATAATCCATATACAGCAGAAATGGAAAAAGTTATTATTCCTGAAATTAAACGTATGATAGCTGCTGGGGAGATTAAAGATCTTGAAATTAAGGCTGACTGGAGATCCCAGTTAAATAATTCTAAATTTAAAGAAGCCGCAAGAGCAGCTATTAAAAATGTAGCTAAGCAAAATACTGAAGGCTCTTATTCACGTATGATGAATAAATATAAAGAATTTAAGCTTAAGCAATATCAAGAATTCTTTAAGAATAATCCTAACCCTACAGTTCAACAATCTAAACAGTTACTTTCTAATCTTCTGAATGAAGGTGGCTTAGGAATTGATGCTTATGAAGCTCTTGAACAAATTCAAGTAGCCTGGGGTAAATCTGAGGCTAGCCCAGTTCATAAAGAATTAGAAAAAATATTAAAAGCAAATAATATTAATTCTAAACTCCCAGGTGCAAATGCTGATTCAAGAAGAACTTATGCTGATATTTTAAAGGTTGTTGAAAATCCTGATTCTAACTTCTCCTATGTACCAATCAATGACGCCGAGGTGCAGAAGTTGATTCTCGGTAAGTCTTTGCCTACTGCTGATTCTACTTTGCCATAAGGGTTATGTTTGTAAGATCAGTGTCAATATTTACATATTTTAGTCTTTATACATATTAGGAGTCACTTATACTTATGAATATTTTATTAGAATCTAACCCGCAAACAAATACTCAACAAAAGCAAGTCTTTTCACCAACACCATTAGACTTAGGGACAACAACAACGCCAACAACAAGTACTGGTAATTTAGGCGATAGTTTTCAGCCACAAGCTCCAAATATTAGTGGCGTTAGTAACCCTAATGGCGGGGTATCTTTATCACCTCAACAAAAGTTATTAGTTGAGATAAATAATTTATCTCAGAATAAACATGTTCAAAAAGCTTTAAATTCTCCAAAGCTAAAAGAATTTCATGACAGTCAAGAGTATAAAGATTTAATGGCTGATATCAAAGACCCAGCAAAAGCAGGTCAGAGACAGGAAAACTTGGAGGAGCTATGGAAGCGTGAAAAAGAGGTGATAGGTGATATTCAAGTATATAGAGAATATAATAAATTACAGGCTAAGCTTTTTGAATTTGCAGGTACTTTAGGGAAGGACTCTCAGCAAGAGCTTTCTTACTTAACTGGACAGAATTTAAATGTTGGTGGTCAGACTGTTCAAGGTATTAATAAGCTTTTCGCTGGTTCTGGGATTGATGTTTGGAGTAATACTAAAGACACTTTGAAAGGTTATGTAGGAGCTGATTATCAAGCTAGTGACTTGTTTGATTCTAGTGCTTTTGTTGAAGATACTAATGCAGCTCAAGAAATTGCGAAAGCGGCTAATACTCTTAAAAATGATACGGATAATCTTAGGGATTTGACTAGAATGCAACATAAAAATTTTATTACTAAAACTATAGGTGGTATTGTTGCGGGTGGTGTTACTGGTGCAGCTGGTGGTGCTGTTGTCGGTGGGGTTGCTGGAGCTGGTGTTTTTTCATTACCTGCGGCTGGAGCAGGTGCTTTAATTGGTGGAATTGGTGGTGCTATAACAGGTGGAATAACAGGTTTTACTACAAGTCCAATGGCTAGAGATACCTGGAATGGTTTAGCTGGAGCTGGAAGATGGTTAGGAATAGGTTAAGCTTAACTAGTTCTTAATCAAGTCTTGTGATATATCTTACATAGGTGTTTTACGATTTCCAATTTAATAATATTGGCAACATAGGTTTGGGCTCATTGGGAACTCAGGCTAGAACTTTCTTTCCTTATTTAGATAATGCTTTTAGGTATAATTATCGTCCAAATATATTTCCTCGAAATAATATTAGATACTTAGATGCGAGTGATGATGTTTATACTATCAACAATAATCCTCGAAATATAGCTTATAACGATAGGTTTAAAAACATTTTTTCAATTGTTAATACCGCTAGAGAGAAGAATTTAGCGTATGATTTTTTGCAGTCAAATGCTGAGTATCAATCTTTTGGTGACTCTCTTACTAGAAATACACAAAGTATTTTTAATCAACTATTTCTCAACTACTCAAATTCTGCTGATAATCCAATGGTTCGAGTTTTAAACTCAGACAACCCTAAGCAAGAGTTAGAGTGGATGTTATTTGCTGAAGCAAAAAGAACTTTGACCTCTGATGAAAGCTTAGGAGCTGATATTGCTCCTCTTTATGACGCTGATGATTCTATAAAAATGCCAGTGGCTCTAATAGAAGCTGATGATTTTATTAAGAAATTAGAGGATAGTAATTTTCTTAAGGATTTAGTTGAGAACAAGATTGTTACCAAAGAAGAAGTGATGAATGTTTCAATACAAACAGGTGAAGATAAGGCGGAATTAAACCCTCAAGGGTTACATCAATTAATTACTCATAAACTTAAGCAAGATGTAGCTTTACTTGATGAGAAATTTCGTGATGGTTATAGAGATAATAATGGAGAGATATCATATGAAGAACTTTATAGTAAATATGATGACTTAATAGGAAAATCTGTTGAGATTCCAAAGCTAAATATCTCTAATGAAGAATTAGCAAATCAAATTGATTTGTTTAGCAGTAATATTACTAACTTAGAGTCATTTCTTATTGATGGTTTAGAGAGAGGCTATTTCCAAATTGGAGACAGCGGTTTGCCATCTTGGTACAATGCATGGAGAAATATTTAACTTTTTATCTCAGGTCTGGTGTATCGTAGACTCCTCCAGTAAGAGCCCCTTTGGCTATTTTCCCAACATTTTCAAATTTATTTAATACTTTCGGAAGTCCCCATCTTACGGCTTGAGGCATTTTAGCTTGCAGTCCACCTTGTCCATATTTACATTGTTCAGTTAAAGTTAGGAGTAAAATTATCATGGCTTTTCCTGACATGCTTTTGAGTGAACTACTGCCATTTTGTGCAAAACTTCCTTGTTTCGATGCTTTGGATAAGCCTTGTAATATGCTGCCTGCTAATATTGCTTTTGCTACATTGCTTATACCTGATATTTTTGAATTACCACTGAAGCCTTTTATACCTTGTATTAGGCTATTTGCCATGAATAGAAAAGAACCTACACTTCCTGCTAGTAATAATAAGCCTTTTTTATCTGTCTTTTTATTAGGGTCTATTAAATCACTTATTTTATTCTTGAGCATTGAAAAACTTGAACCAAAAGTCTCTTGAAGACCTTGGTATATATTTCCCCCAATATTTTTCCCTTGACCTATGACTTGGTTTGCTGTCCCAGTCAAAGCTAACTGTTCCTTGTTTTGATAGTTTTCATCTTCAATAATATTACCTTGTTCATTTGTAACAAGGCTGGGGTCAGCTTTTAATAATAGCTGTTGCCTTTTTCTACCTAGATTGCTAGTTTTTTTACCTAATCCACCATAGTGATTTGCTAAATTTTGAAAACCTTGCTTTGAGTATTGTGAATAAATATCACCCGTTCCAGCTGAACTTTTTAGCTGGCTAGGAGGTACTTTTCTTTGCTCGGTCTCTATGCTCATTCTATGCGTTACTTATTGGGTTACCGTGGTAATCTATCCTTTGCTTATCTTTTCTTCTATTTCTAATTGATCTATCATGTATTTCTGGGAAGTTAAATGGGTTATAAAAACCAGTTTCTTTATCTTTCTGTACATAGTGACTTAATAGTGTCTCACCACCCAGCC
>CALBDR010000471.1 GCA_937927525.1 uncultured Candidatus Melainabacteria bacterium | reverse complement strand
CTTGATTTAGAAGTTAATCATGATGGTAATGAATTTGAAAACTGGAGCGGTGGTTTAGAAGAAAAGTGGTTAAGAGGAAATGATAAAGAATGGTATTACATAGTTCCTAATGGTGATCTCTATAGATGGGACTCTGAATCAAAAGATGGAATGTTTAATGGTGAAGATACTTTAATTGGTAATTTTGACGAGAGTTTTTACAATGATACAGAAGAGTTTCAAAGTCTAACAGAAGAACTTACTCAATTAAGTAACCCTACGAATGACCCTGATATTGACAGTCTTGATTTAGAAGTTAATCATGATGGTAATGAATTTGAAAACTGGAGCGGTGGTTTAAATGAAAAATGGCTCAGAGGTAATGATGGAGACTGGTATTATATCGTAGAGAATGGCGATCTCTTCAGATGGGACTCTGAAACTAGAGATGGAATGTTTAACGGTGAAGATACTTTACTCGGTAATATCGGTGAAGATGTCTATAACAACCCAGAGTTATTAAGTGAAATTGAATTAAGTAATGGAGAGGAAGCTCCAATAGAAGAGGAGCAATTTAGCCTTGAAGAAGAAATAGCTCTACTTGATTTAGAAGTTAATCATGATGGTAATGAATTTGAAAACTGGAGCGGTGGTTTAGAAGAAAAGTGGTTAAGAGGAAATGATAAAGAATGGTATTACATAGTTCCTAATGGTGATCTCTATAGATGGGACTCTGAATCAAAAGATGGAATGTTTAATGGTGAAGATACTTTACTCGGTAATATCGGTGAAGATTATTATGAAGATATTAATTTGTTTCAAGAACTAACATAATCATTAACTGAGCTTGTTAACCCAACAGGAGACCCTGCTGTTGATAATTTAGACTTGGATGTTCATCCTACAGACACAGTCTCTTTCAATTGAAGTGGAGGTTTGAACGAAAAATGGTTAAAAGGTGATGATGAAGATTCTTGGTATTACATGCTAGAAAATGGAGATCTCTATAGCTGGGAATCGGAAACAAGAGATGGAATGTTTAATGGTGAAGACAGATTTATAGAGAACCTGGGTGAGGAGTTCTATCATAATCCTGGGCTTTTAAGTGAGCTTGAATTAATTAGAGAAAATACTAATTAAAAAATTCAAATAACTAGTTCAAAAAATTTAGATTTAGGCTGTTTGGTCTATGTCATTTCGCTATAAAAAGCCGTTATTTAAATAAGCTGGATTAGTAAAAATAACTTAGGAGTTCAGTTTACTCATTGACTTTCATTAGTACTCAATCGAATAGTCTAACCCGGACCACAATTGATTCCATTCAGAGGAATGGTAGGGTCGCTCAAAAATCTATTGAGAAATTAGCCACAGGGAAGCGTCTTAATAGAGCTGGCGACGATGTCGCCTCTATGAGTATCTCTACAAAATTAACTTCAAAGTTAAGAGGTATAACTAAAGCCCAGGGAAATATTATTGACGCAATGGGACATTTAGATGTAGCTGAATCTGGCTTAACTGATGCTATGGATATTATCCAAAACATGAGAGAACTTATAGTTCAGGGACTAAATGGAACTAACTCAACTGAAGAAAAAAATATGCTTCCAAGACAATTCAATGCTTATGTTCAGTCACTAGCGGATATTAGAGATAGCTTGGAGGTAATAATGTATGTAGACCCTACAGCAGACGACTTCTATGGTCATTAAGACAATATACTTTCTAATGCTTGGGCTTTTAGTACTGATGGAGCGGCTGCAAATTTTAATCTTGGTTTAGATTATCAATATGGTGCTGAAGATAGTGATAGTGTAAATATCAAATTTGGTGGTCCACTTGGCACCCCGAATAACCTTGACGGTTACCTTGGTGTTAATCCAGCAAATAATGGGCTTACAGCACCATACCCTTTTGGCAGTGCTCCGACTGATACTAGGACTCGTTTAATAGAGTACACAATTGATGGTTCAACCATTGGTTCTTTATTTGATGGGGGACCTCCATATGATACTGACAATCTTGAAGTCTTAAATAACTCAGTACGCCATTTAAGTCGAATGATGTGCACCGTTAATGCTAAGCGAACTTTCTTTCAGGAACAGTTTGATTTTTTAGAGGAACAAAAATTTGGTTACACCAATATGCAAAGCCAACTTCAAGATACTGACTTTACTACTGAATCTACTAAATTCGCAAAAGCACAAATCAAGCAGCAAACAGCTTCTTCCATGCTTAGCCAAGCTAATGGTCAATCACAATTAGCACTTAGTCTTTTGCCTTAATTAAGCAGATTCTACTATTTCAAAAGCACCATCTTTTAAATTAAGATTGAAATTAACTTCATATATCACAGTCTGTCCAGAATCAACTTCAAAAGGAATATAAGCTTTTAATAAAAAACTGTTTTTATCATCAAGATCATGAATTAATTTAAATTCAGCTTTAGCTAAAAAACCATTAGTATATGGAAGTTTTCCTAACTCCTGTTCTAAAAAGCCATTTTGTGCTAAAGAATCACTATGTTCACGCCTGTAGTTTAATATCTCTGGTAATTTGATTCCTAAAGCAGTCTTTAGACTCTGCATAGTCTCATTTTCAGAAATATCGTTTGCATCAATCTCTGTTACATTTTGAATTCCTGTATTAAATTCTGTCGATAATATTTCTGGTTTCCCTTCATTAAATAAATCAAAGCTAACATGTAAAAAAACAGGTTGCCCCTCACCTGGAGCTTTTACCCACTGTCCTTTAGAAC
>CALBDR010000470.1 GCA_937927525.1 uncultured Candidatus Melainabacteria bacterium | reverse complement strand
GAATAGACAATGAGGATAACTCAGAGATGAGAATCACCATGACTACATGTGGTCAAGAATCTCCAGGTGGATATGGTAGACATTATGGTAAAATGAAAGCTGAGGTAACTTGTAAGAAATGCCTCAAGGCAATAAATAAAACAAAATAATTCTTGACGCAGCACCCAATCCGTGCAATAATGGATTATAGCAAGGAGATACTTATGAACGTAGCAAAAACAATTTTAGAACAACTTAGAGCTTTAACTCCGACCAACGTATTTTATTCATGGGGAGCTTCTAAGTTCCAAGCTGTAGGTCAGAACCAAATCGAAGGAATTGGTGAAGAATACTACGGTGGTCTATTATTCTACGTTCGTGGAATGCTTCATAAAGGTCATGTAATTATTACTCTCAACCCTATGGATGAGTACACTGTATCGATTGGTAGTGTCCGTAAGGGTAAGATGAATGTTAAGAAACAAGTTCAGGGTATTCACTTTGATATGCTAGGTACTGTTATTGACGGTTTAATTGAGCAGGAGGCGTAATGTTAGGTAAGGTATTAAAAATTGAAGAAGGTGCTTTTGGAGGAGATATTTTAACTATATCCTATGAAGGTGCTACAATAGAATCTAGACGTTTTATTAATGGTCAAACAATACCTAAAGTATTAATAGAAGGGGATGTAGTAGAGTATGAAACATACTTTAATGAAATAGCCAATAAGCATTTTGCTAAAGTTTTAGGGCTTTTGGAGAAATTATGAAGAAATGGTATAGATTATATGGTAAAACACCAGAGATGAATCGTATGAAACCTGTAGATTGGGCAAAAGGGTGCTTTACAACCAATCTCATTCATGCTACTATCTTTAGTGAGGAACATGCCAATCAAGCGATTGAGGAAGCTACTGTTCACAACAGTATGAAGTTTGAGCTTAGAGAAGTTAAAGATTTAAGAGGAAAGGAGTGGTACTAATGAGTAAGGTATATGAATATTATTTACAAAATCAAGAAGAGCTTGACAATGAGTGGGAAATCTATATAATAGAAAATGATTGGGGTTCTGGTGAAGACAGAATTAAAATCACTGACGAAATGTTTATGGAATTTGTTGAAGAACAAATGTAAAAATATTTTTCTAAAGGAGAAAAAGACATGAAAAATTTTATTGGTTTATTTTTACTACTAGTATTAATTGGCTGTGGTAAAAAAACAGAAACAATTCGAGGTATTTCAGGTGTTGATGGCACTGATGGTAAAAGTTGTTTTGTTGAGGAGATTAATACAGGTGCAATTATAAAATGTGACGATGGAACTGTTGTAGAAATTGATGATGGAGAGGATGGTGTTGACGGTAGCGATGGGGAAAATTGTACAGTTAGTAAGGTTGGAAATACTGCTTTTTTAGTATGTGGAGATTCTGCTGTAGAAATTACTGATGGTCAAGATGGTCAAGATGGTCAAGATGGTCAAGATGGAGAAGGATGCACCGTTTCAAAAGATTGTTATTTTAATTAAAATACCAATATCTAATTTCTAACTTCACATCGTTTTTATGTTTACTTTCAAAAAAAAGCGTGTAATTATCTGGAAAATCTTTTGGTGTTATTGGGCTGTCTTCATTTCCATATTCAATAGTCCAATAATTTCCATTACTTATATCTCCAGCAGAAAGCCCTACCCTTATAACATCCTTAGCATCCCTAGCTTTTATTTTATAAAATTGTGTTTTATTTGGAAAAGTAAAGCTCACTTCTGTTTGTTTTGTAGGTATATCTAAAACAGTTAAACCTTCAGAATCAGGTAAATCTACATTTACAACTCAACTATCTACATTTATACTGGCATCTACAGGAAAAGGGTTTTCTTTGCTATATGGATTGCCACATTTATCTACATTAAATGTACGCCAAGCTAGTGTAGGTTCTCTTTCATAGGTAGCCTGTGTTATATCTTTTTCTGGTATTCTAGTTTTAGATTGTTCTTCAGCTCTAACCGTAGCAGCATCAGCTACTTTATAAGCGGATACATCTATCCTAGTATTAATATTTACTTCATTTTTTTTGGTTTGTGAATCGGGACCGACAACAAGAAGAGTTGGGGTTGGGATGCGCTTAATCTTTACTCTCAAGTCAGGTTGAGTAGCAGAAGAAAGTACTACTATTTGCCCTACCTTGAATTTACAAGCATCAGCTATAGGAACTTCACCGTTATCTTTACCATCACCAGATAAAGAAGTAGGTAAAACTCTAGCCCACTTTTTCTCAAAAGCCATTTTTTATCCAATCCCAATGAGTCAACCGTTTGACCCCAAAAAAATAGGATGAATAATCACCCTATAAAAACCAATCCATGAGTTTTTAGTGTATGATTTGGCTTACCATAGCCCAATTATTTTAGTAATAGCTCCAGCAGTGATTGCGACAAGACCTGTCCAAAATTGCCATTTCTTAAATAGATATGTTCTAGCTTTAAAAGGTTCTTCTAACTTTTCTAACCTAGTTTTGTTTTGTTCAATCTGCGCAAGATTGTCCTTGTGCAAATCTTGCAATATATCTGTCCTTTTAATATGATATTTAAGATCTTTCTTAATTTCTACTAGGGTAATACCTTGTTTAACTTGTTCGTCTTTATGTTCGTTAAACTCTTTCCTAACTTCTTTTAACAAATCGTATATCATCTTATTTTCATCGTTCACTTGAAACCCCTATAAGATCAACTTGTTATTCTAAACTAGGTACATTTGCCTCATCTTGCTCACCAGATTCATCAAAGATGTGAGTTGAAAGGTAAGTAACTTGAATTCTAGAAGTAGCTTTAGCATTAGCCCCTGTACTGTAGTTAACTGGAACACAGTTTTGAGCTACCATAATAGGATTTCCACCTGAATCTTGTCTATCAACAAGAGCAAGTGTAACTGTTTCTAGATTAAGTAGATCTTGAAGTTTAGGTACTTTTGGAAGAATGTGTCCACCGTTACCAATTACTCTAAATCCTGAACAGTTAATAGTAACTGCTTCATAAGATGTTGGTGTAATTTCAACTGGAGCAAATCTACCAAGAATATGAATAGGTTCTGCACCAATATTTACTGCGTATGTACAACTATCAAATAGTCCTACGAGAACATCGTCAACGTAGAGTTTGGCTCTTGCACCTGTAAAAACTTTAGCTGCCATTTTTATATCTCCTTATTACTTATTATAAGCTTGCTGAACTCTGAACTTGTGAAACCTCGATAGTAATCGGGATAAACAAGATTGCAGTAGCTGGTTTAATCTCTACACTTACTTCCATAACTGGACCGTTAATACTAACTTTAGCATTTT
>CALBDR010000469.1 GCA_937927525.1 uncultured Candidatus Melainabacteria bacterium | reverse complement strand
ATTTATATGTGGGATAAAACCTATCCTTACACTAAAGAAGCTAAAAGTATTAGCTATGAAGAGCATAGAAACAGGATGTATGGCATAGAACTTCCTGATGAAGAAAGAACTCATTATAGATATGAAGAAGGGAAAATATTTTTTCACACAGGTAATAAATATCACCAGGTTGCACCTATAGATGTCATGGAAAATGATGACGAAAGACTAACCTTACAAGGGCATGCAGTAAGAGATAAAAATATTTTTTATTTATTTTGGTAATTTATAACCAATTCTTAACCTCGATTTTATAAATTGAAAGAGTAAGACTCTAGTCATGGGTATATAAAGAAGGTAATGAGGTGAATATTTATGTCTGAAATAAGAGAAAGAACAATAGCAGCAGCGACAAATAATGCAAGTATTAAACAAGACGAGATTTCATCTGCTGAGTTAAATTACGTTCAAACTGATGCAGTAGCACAGGGGATATCTGGAGACATTTCTGCAACTAAATCTCAAATAAGGCAAGCTGAGGCTGTGATCGATAACCCGCCAACTATTCCAGTTACAGAAAGTTCTAAAAAAGGAAGTTCTACTAGGCATGAAGTTGATGAAAATGCAGTTCGTCAAGCCGAGCAAAGATTAGCTCAACTTGAAGGGGATTTAGATACATTTGAAGGTGATCTCAATAAAGCAAAGCAGGATACTAGCTCAGCTGAGCAGAATATGCTAGATAAGCAAGCTGAATATGAAGAAGCTAACTCTAAGTTATCTACTTTAGGTGAAGCAGAAGATATTGCTACTAAATTACTTGATGTTTATCAAGGCGAAGATGGATTTTCAAATAAAGAGGAAGAAGAAGTTAGTATTGATAGATTAAATGAATTGGTTTCTACTATCGCAGAATGGGGAGACTTAGATGGTAATGGATCTAATGATGGTGAAGCTTATTCTGAGTCTATAGATGCATTCTTAAATGGTACTAATGGTTATAACGAAACAGCTGAAAACAGAGAGTATGAATCTGATTATATTGCTAGAGGTGAAGTACCACCATGGCAGCAAGTTAGCTCTAAGGGTTCTGGTGAAGCTTTAAGTCAAGATGACATTCTAGATACTAGTGCTAATTATGTAGAAGTTGATGTTGTAGGATCTGGTGAAGGGAGAAACTCTATCAGAAATAGTGTTATTGCTTCTGGTAATAATGCTGCAAGTAATGGTTTAGATGTTTAATAGGTTGAAGTAAGAAGGTAGGTAAGAAGAGGAAATGACAAACACATTGACTAAATCAGGTAAAGAGAAAGTAGTTCAAAATGTTCGTGACCAGTTGGCAAAATTCAGAAAGAAAGCTGAGATTGCTTTTCAGGCACCGTTTAAACCATTTGAACAAAGATACATGAACTTTGCTAGTTATAGAACGGCTCTAAAGCGTGCGGCTGAAATAGAGGATAGTCTAGAGAAAGGCATGATGGTCAATAGTGGAACGGTACTTTTAAAGGGTAAGTTCAGTGATTCTACTGGTTGTCTAAGAGCTTCATTTGAAGTAGATCACGGTAAAGTTCACTATGATGCTCATGATCATGAGATCTATAAGCTTACTATTAGAACAGAACCTAGTTCTAAATATATTAGAGATCTTGATAAGATGGATGAAGAAACTGTTAGAGAGTGTGTTAACAGATATTCAAACACTTTAGATATCGATCTAAGAGATACAGTTACTCTTAGAAAAGCAAAAGAATTTTTTGCTGATGACTATGTCTTGAAAAATTTACCACTTAATAGTGGTCCTGGAAAGGTTGCTTCAAGATTTGTTATCTGGCATATAAGAGCTTATAGAAAAGCTTTCTATAAGTATTACAATCAAGCAAAAAGCTTGTGGCAAGGATCAGGATTTAAAAATGCAAGATCCTTACTACGAGAATTTAAACGAAGAGGACTATATAAAGAAGATTAAAAGAAGGATTCATTATGACAGGAATTTTAGGTGATATTAAAGGTGGTGTTGCAGATAGTGTAATGAACACTCATGAAATATCTAAAGGCCCAGGTGGCAGTGGTAATAATATACATGGCTATACTGTAGAGACGACGAATGCAGATGAGGTCCGTCTTAGGAATGAAGCTAAATTAGAAGAAGCAAAAGCTAATCTTCAAAACATGAAGGCTCAACAATTAAACCAACAAGGAACTCAAAATCAACAACAAGGTGTACAAAAGCAAGGTCAAGGTCAAGCAATGATTGCTACTGGAATGGCTCTTGCTGGAACTATTATTGGTGGCTGGGGTGGAGCTGCTATGGTTGCCGCAGGTATGGGTATGGTATTGACTGGACAACAACAACAAGGTCAAGGTCAAGGACAGATAGCCCAGGTCCCACCTACAGAGCAAGCAGCTGTCGGACATCAAGGGGTTTCTGATCAGAAAAATGCTGAAGCTGATGCAGTTGCAGCAACACAGCCTTTGGAAACTAATGCAACTGAAGAAGATGCTAACGATAACCCAGCTGATGGTACTTATGCTGCTTTTCAAAAAGATGATGAAACAGCTATCGGTGAAGAAGGTGAATTCGGTGACGATGGAGTCGTAGGTGCTGGTTCTATTTCTGAAGAGGAAGTTGCGATGCTTGAAGAACTGGGAACTTCATCAGAAGAGTTACAGACTTTAACTGGTGAGATTGAATCAAATGCTTCGCTAGAAGATCTTGCTTTATATAAAGAAATTTTTGAAGGTGAAAGTGATGAAGATATAGCTTTAATTACTAATGAATTTTTAGAAAGTGACTATGCTGAAGGTTTAAGCACAGAAAATTATATAGAAAAATTCTTGGATTATTCTTTAGGCATAGATGGTACTGAAGGGTTAAATCCTGATGAAAGAATTGAGATTACTCCCACAGAGATAGATGGAACAGTTGATGAAACTAATACTGTTATTGCAAGTGACGGTGATGGAATTGATCCAGATTTATCTGCTGGAGATGACTCTAAATCTGCTTCGCTTGTTGATGCAGATGGAACTGTAAGCAGGGAAGGTTTAGATAATGTAAGATCTGGGATTTTCGGAACAAGTGAAAATGGATAGTTAAGGGGAATCAAATGGTATATGGGCAAGATGCATTAGCGCAAATATGGCAGCAAACGCAGCTGCAGCATAATGCTTTATCTGACGGTTCTCAAAATATTGACATTCATAAAG
>CALBDR010000468.1 GCA_937927525.1 uncultured Candidatus Melainabacteria bacterium | reverse complement strand
GACGCTTAGAATGGATGGCCCGTGCCACGGCATCGAACTGATAATCCCTAGGAGGAAAAGGTAGATTAAGAGATTCTATGAAGCTAACTAAATCTTTTGGCTCTATAGCAATGTTACTATCTGGCCTACCGTATGTAGTATCATGTTCTACTTCAATAGTATAGTTTCTAGGCTTAGTAAACTCGTCTAGGTACTCGTACAGACCTACCGGTAGTTCGCTCTTAGCAGAACTAAACAGTCTAACCTTTCCGTCCCATCTACGCTGTTTGAACGCAGGCATATACTTGTGCCCAGGTACTTCGAATGAAAAGTAATCATTCAATTCATTCGAGATATGGGGTTCACATAAAATCAGTAGCTGAGAGTGGTTTTTCTTACGTATGTGTAAGGTATTAGACTTAAGTTCCATTATCCACCAGATTCAAACCTTCGCCAATCAATCATGTTTTTGATAATCGAGTGACGCCATTTCAGATTGTTAATAATTTCATCAAGGGTATCTATGATAGTCTTTAAGTACGTAATACGTTCTTCAGATCTTTGGATATCTGTGTCTGAGTCGTAGTAGTGATCCATATCACCTTTCAATACTCTTAGCCCATTAAATGGATCAAAGTCCCAACCTTTTTCTTGGATGGCTTCAGAATCCATCTTACCATTGTAGTACAGCCACTTGTCTTTAAGTAGTGTCTTCTGGTCTAGCTCTGCTCGCTTTAGCTTTAGTTTAGTAATAGAATGCAGTTCCAGATATTTAGCATGGAGAGATGGTGTCTTACGTGACTCTTCATCTAGGTTGAACTCAGAGATTTCAGAGTCTTCGCGCCACATTGTGAGTATGGCTTCAAGGTCTAGCTTCATAATAAATCCAGTTACAGCTTTAGTTACTGTGTATATTATACCATACTTTTACGTGAATTGAAACCCTGTAAAGGAAAATGATGCATTAAATGTTAGATATTCTACTGTGGATGCCACAGAGTTAAGCTCTAGTCCTGTGACGGACGTAGGGTTACATCCTTTGTAGATAATTTTTTTGGAAGGAGTATTATTGCTGGTAAGAACGGAAATAATAATATCATTTTGAGT
>CALBDR010000467.1 GCA_937927525.1 uncultured Candidatus Melainabacteria bacterium | reverse complement strand
CACCGGAGCAAGCTGATACAACAGAAGAACCAGGTTTCTTTGCAAGATTATTTGGTGCTAGTGACGAACCTGATACGCCAGAGCAAATTATAGCTGAGCCATCGCCGCCTGTTACTGATACACCGCAACAGCTATTTTCGACAAGAGAAGAGGCCTTTGAGAGCATTGAAAGTCTTCGCGGCTTAAGCCTGAGCGAAGTCGATAGACTAGTGCAAGAAAGAACAAGAACAGAAGCTGCTCCATCTGAAAGGCAGCAAAGAGAGCTAATTGGGCGAGAGATTGGTGACAGACAGGTGCCTGCGGTGCAGTTACCGTCTACATCAACGCAAAGAGAATTTAACACTCTTGAAAGCACACGTAATATTACCACTACACAGGTGCCAGGTGAAGCACCAGTATTAGAACCTAGAGAAATTATTACTACTGAAATACCTCCAGGGGAAGAGCAAGGTCTGAGAGAGACACCTACAACAGAAGTACCGTCCGGTAGACCTTCTCAAGCTAGTATATTTAATAATATTCTTTCTAGAACTGTACAGAATTTAGGTAGTCAACAGATACTAGGCGCTCAAAATAGAGTATCTCAAGAAACGAGAAATATTTTCCGTGATCTCCCTATCACAATACCTGGCGTACAGGACGTAGTGAATAACACTATAACCGGTGGTACACAGCAGATTCAGAGCTTGTTTAATCAGTACCAAGCGCCTGAAGATTTCAGCTTGATAGGTAAAGCGGTAAATGTAGGGTCTACATCTGTCGCTGCTGCAAGAGAAGAAAAGGCAGCTGCCGGTTCTGCTTCTGTTATATCTGCACCAACAGACAACAGTACTACAGTTAATAACATTTCTAACTCTACTACTGTTAATTCTGCTGATCCAAGGTCTACTGAACCAACGCTTATGTCTACTATAAGCAGCGGTTATGGAACTGCTTTCGGATAAAAGAATGGGGGCCTGAGCCCCCATTTAACTAGTCGTCTTGAGCTAGTTTTTCGAAGAACGACATTCCATCATCGTCATCGTCATCCGAAGTTGCTGCAGCAAACGACGGAGCGGGAGCTGCTCTGGGAGCAGGCGCTTCACTAACCTCTACTTCATCTGCAGAAGTATAAGAACCGCCAGTAGAACCATCTAGACCAAGTACACGGTTCAGCTTAGCTTTTAGTTCATCGTAAGACTTAAAGTTCTTAGGATCAACCATTTCCTGTAGAGAGTATTCAGACTTCCAAATACGCTCAAGCTCTTCATCAGAGTCTAGTAGAGGACGGGGAGTATCGAACTCTGACTTATCGTAGTTACGATATCCTTCCACGTTACGCATCTTAAGTTTAAAGTCAGCACCTTCCCAAAGATCAAATGGGTTGAGCGGCTTCTCATCTTCAAACTCAGGATTCATTGCAGCGGTAAGTTTATCAAAGATCCTCTTTCCGAACTTATAGAGGAACACCTTACCTTCGTTCTGAGGATTAGCAGAATCTTTAACGACGTAGATATTAGCATAGTAGCTAAGACGACGCTTCTGCTTACGTGCCTGATCTTTATTCGCTTCAATACCAGAGTTCCAGAGCATTGAATTATGTTCAGATACAGGGTCCTTCTTATTGAGAGTCGTTAGAGACTTCTCGATATACCATCCACCTGGACCTTGAAAGCCATGATCAAAGACTCGAACCCAGGGTAGATCTTCTCCTTCAGGAGCTGGAAGAAAGCGAATAACAGCATAACCGTTACCAGCCTTATCTACTTCAGGCTTCCAAAGATTATCTGCTGGACCATTATTATCACCAGGGCCAGAGTTAACTTTGTTAGTTTCTGAAATAAGAGCTTCGAGGGAAGACTTACGAGACTGCTTAAGAGCAGCAAATGAGGATGTCATATATTTTCTCCGTATAGTAGTATTAGTCTTATCCACGTAATCATAATATATGTGTATTTAGTTCATAAACACGTCTTTCATAATCTTCTTATAGGTAGAAAGATCTACTTGTAAGAAGGGGCCGTACTTGTTAGATTTAACTCTAACTTCACGATATATTATATCGTCTTTTAAGGATTGATTCCACTGTTTTGTGAACTTCAATACCTTATCCATAATGGTAAACGTTTCTAGTGTTACGCGCTTACCAAGATACCATTTAAGAAGGTCAGGATGACTGCCATCTTCTGATACAAAGAAGCTATCAAACTTTGCTTCTCTCTTGTCCAACTCATTTAGAATGCTTTCACATTCTGTTCTAAAAAGATACTTCAGACTCTCAACACGCTTACGCCAATCAGTATAACGCTTCTCACATTCGCTTCCAACAAGAGATCCGGACCAGCTGTTTTCATCATCTAAGAAATTAGATACAAAGAAGTAAACCAGCTCCTCATTACGATACTTGCGTTCGATCTTTGCAAAGAAGAACTTGTCTCTACGCTTGAGAAAGCTGTCATTAGATACTTTTAGTTTTCCGTTATACTTGAAGTAGTCGTAATCTGTATTGAAGTGATTTCTAATTGCAAGATACGTCTTATACGCATTCAAACCTTCATATACATTCATTATATAATAGTTCCGTCAGACAGGTAGCTTAGCAGACTTCTCCTTAAGACAATTCATATCGGAAGCTTCAGCTTCAATTTTCTTCTTTATGATAGAGTTGATTAGTTTAGCGCCTGTCTCTACCTCAATGCCATTCTTTTCACAGTACCATAATACAGCATCAAAGTAGGTGATTCTTTTTTCCCGTACAACCTCTTCGATCTTCATAGAAAAGGCCTGCGTGTTCATTATTTCAACCATCTTCGATACTTAACTCCTGTTATTTTTTTCTGTAAAAGATATGTGCACCGATACGGCCTACTAATTGTAGATCCTTTGACCAGGCTGGGTCAACGTATGATGCATGGTAGTGCGTGCTTCCTTCGGTAATACCTCTGTAGGCATCATTATAATACATATCAGAAGCTAAATTCATAGCTCGCCACCACGAATCGTTTATAGAGGGATAAGGAATTTTATCTGATTTGCCATCACAGTACCAGCTGAATTGACATTTATTGCGGATCATGTTTCCCCTCGAGTCTTGGGGACCTTGATAAATGACTTCGCAGATATCGTTAGGATAGGATGCATTGAGAACTCTATTAAGAACAACATCCGTAACTGCTACCTGACCTGCTAAGTTATCATTACGAGCTTCGAAGTAAATATTCTTCGCAAGACATTCTATGTCTTTGCTGTCAGAAGAAATATTTATGCCGGCGACGGCAGTACAGACCAAAGGAACACATAATAAAATTATATAGCGCTTCATAATATATACTAATCAGCTTAAGAAGATGCCGGACTTGGGTAACAAGGCTCCGGCGAACCCCGCGAGGGTTACGCTGCTAGCGCAAAGTCCTCGGTATAAACGTCATCGTTTGCGTTTACTTTAGGTTGCTCTGTTTAACGTCAGTGCTTGACGATTCTCCACTTCGATACTGAGCACCTGTCGAAACCAGTACACCCCCATCAAAAGCACACCTGCTAGACATTTATTAACCATGCTGAATCCCGCG
>CALBDR010000466.1 GCA_937927525.1 uncultured Candidatus Melainabacteria bacterium | reverse complement strand
CTTTAGCAAATGCTCCAGGTACAGGAATTGCTGACGATAAGGCGGTTTACGCATATGTACCTCAAATTATTAAATACTATTTAGGAGAGGAAGCGATTATTCCTAATGTCCCTACTTATCTCTGTGACAATAAAAAAGATAGAGAATATGTACTTGAAAATATAAAAGATTTAGTCATAAAAGCTGTAGATCAATCTGGTGGCTATGGTATGCTCATTGGTCCTAAATCAAAAAAGAAAGAAAGAGAAGAGTTTAAAGAGAAGATTAAAGCGAATCCGAGAGCGTATATCGCTCAACCTACTTTAGCTCTTTCACGTTCACCGACGATAATTGAAGAAGGGATAGAAGGGCGTCATGTGGATATTCGCCCATATATTTTATACGGCAAAGATATTTTTGTTACTCCAGGTGGCTTAACTAGAGTTGCTTTAGTGAAGGATTCTTTAGTAGTTAATTCATCTCAAGGTGGTGGTAGTAAGGATACCTGGGTTTTAGAAGGAGATGAAGCTTTATGCTAAGTCGTGTAGCAAATTCTATTTATTGGATGAGTCGATATCTTGAGAGACTTGATAGCATTTCTAGATTTATTAATGTAAATTATTTTCTTATGCTAGAAAAGGATGCTAGTGAAGAACCTACACAGTGGGGACCACTAATTTTCGCTACTGGTGATGACAAAGCTTTCTTTGAGAATTATAAGAAAACTGATGAAAAGAGTGTGATTAGGTTTCTTAGCTTCGACGAAAAAAATCCTAATTCTATACTTTCCTGCGTGAAAAATACTCGTGAGAACGCTAGGACAGTTAGGGAAATAATTCCTACTGAACAATGGGAGACTACTAATGAGCTTTATTATTTTGTAATAGATGAGGCTAAGAAAAAGAAACATAGTAATCTTCAAGATTTTTATAAAGCTATAAAAGCATATAATAATCAGATTACAGGCTTGATTCATAATTCTTTGACCCATGATCAAGCTTGGCATTTTTTGAAATTAGGTCAGTACCTAGAAAGAGCAGATAAAACTGCAAGATTATTAGATGTTAAATATTTTTCTTTACTTCCGAATCCTTCTTATGTAGATAGTCCTTATGATGCTATTGAGTGGGGAGCTGTGCTTAAGTCAGTGAATGCTTTTCAAATGTATAGGCAAAAATACCATAGGATTAATTATGAAAATGTTTCTGAGTTTTTAATTTACGATAGAGATTTTCCTCGATCAATGTCTTTCTGTGTGAATGAAGCTTTTAACTCTTTAAAGAAAATCATTATGATTATTAAAAAAGATGAAGGGATAAGGTCTTGTAAAAACTCTAAGACTTTTTCTGAAATCCCAGCTGAAAGAAGGATGAAAGATCTTAAGTATATGCTGGATTCTAATGATACTAAAAATATTTTAAGTATAGGATTGCATGAGTTTATTGATGATTTTCAGCTTAAATTAAATGAACTTGATGAGGCTATTTATAACTCATTTTTTGCTTTGAAAGAGTTTATTTTTAATTAAACCTAAAGTTTTAGACTAAATGACCGATAGATATCTGTGTATTTATAACAGGAGTTACGCGAAACTCATAGAAAGTAGGTAAGCCCTAACAGCATCTCTAACAATATCGCATTTTTGTTGATACCAAGAAATCCCTCTTTTAAATCTAAAGATTTCCAACTTGGTAAAGGCTCTAATTGAGCAGAATATATGATTTTTTTGTGCTTGAGCTTTTCTCATATATGATTTTTCTAGACCACACAACTGTTTTAAACCTCTATGTAAGTTCTCTAAAGCCCATATTTTTTCTCCCTTGTCCTGAAATTCATCATAGTCTAAAAGATTAAGATCATTTGTAATTGTGTACTTTACTTTTTCTCCTTTCACTTCTCTTTTCATAATTAACACATAGCCAAAGTCTTTCAACCAAACTTTCTTAACTTGTTTCTCAGCTAAGTCAAGCTCCCTGATACTTATCCATGTGCCCTTGATTTCACTAACTTTACGATTAACTTTAATATCTGCAATGAAAAACCATCCTTTTCTAGCAATAGTTTTCAAGTTTTTCTTTGATGAGAACCAGCTATCTATTAAAACATAACTAGGCTTAAGACCTTTTTCCTCACAAGCATTTAGCATTTCTAAAAAATGATCGTTTTTTGTTTTTGAATCCTCATCTTTGTTGTAAATCCTGTAATCAACAGGCATTGATAAACCATTTTGATTAAGCCAAAGACAATTTGTTAATCCAATACCTTTTTTCACAGCGTGATGTTTGCCACTCCATTGCCATTTTGTTAGTTCAATTTTTTCAGAATAAGGCTTGTCAATTAAAGTATCATCAAAAATTAAGTAGCCTGACTCCTTGTCAATATCTTGCTTAACTTCATCCCAGATTAAATTTGAGTCAAAAGTATTCTTCTTCAAAAAACGATTTACTGCATCATGTGATAAATCTTCAATTGGCGAAATGGAGCCTCCCCGTTAAACTAGATAAAGTATTCAATTAAAATAGGAGTGTCAACCCCTCGAATTAGTAAGCCAGTTTGAGAAAAGTAATAACATTATCTC